>JBHHWX010000009.1:0-30646 GCA_046756745.1 bacterium
CTTTCGCCATCCATGATTCTGTCGAGCAATCTGCTCTCGCTCTCTATGATTCTTGCGAGTAACTTGTTCTCCCCATCCGCGATTCTTTCTATGAGCCTTTTTTCCAAGCCCATGATTTCTTGAGTCAAACGCCTCTCAAACTTCTCTTCAACAAACTCGAGAATATCATTTTTCTGATTTTCATGTGATTGATTGATGAGCCTGACTAACGAGTCGGCCCCCGCATCCCCTAACTTTTCTCGTAAAGGCTTTTCTATCGTTACTATAGCCAAGAACAAAGCTCCCTAATAAGTTAAGGAAACTTAAACACTTTTTTTATCAAAATCAATAAAATATTTATACATACAAACAACCACTGATTCGAGCACCTTTCAGGCACGATCCAAAAAATCTACCCATCCATTTTATCCCGAAGATACTCCGACAGCTTATCCGTCGAAACCCGGTCTTGGGTCATAGTATCACGTTCTCGTACCGTGACAGTCGAGTCTTCCAGCGTTTGCGAATCCACGGTGATACAAAAAGGCGTTCCGGCTTCATCCTGACGGCGATAACGCCTTCCCACCGCACCGCTTTCGTCATAAAAAACGCGAAAATGTTTTTTCAAATGCTGCGTAATTTTCTTGGCAAGCTCCGGCATCCCGTCTCTTTTCACAAGCGGGAAAACACCCACTGTGATAGGTGCGATGCGAGGAGAAAACCGCATCACAACTCGGGTATCGCCATTCAGGTCTTCCTCGCCATAGGCGTCCACCAGGCAGGTTAACAAAGTACGGTCGCAGCCGGCAGAGGTTTCGATAATGTACGGAGTAAATCGTTCTCGCGTTGCATCATCGAAATATTGCAAATCTTTGCCGGAATATTCCTGGTGGCGCTTAAGATCGAAATCAGTGCGGTTGTGTATGCCCTCCAGCTCTTTCCATCCAAAAGGGAAGTGGTACTGAATATCAAAAGCCGACGCCGCGTAGTGCGCTAATTCATCCGCACCGTGTTGATGGAATCGTAAATTCTCTTTTCGGATTCCGAGCTCATCATACCACTGAATTCGCGCCTCTTTCCAATATTCAAACCACTCTTCATCAGCGCCCGGCTTAACAAAAAACTGCATCTCCATCTGTTCGAACTCGCGAGTGCGAAAAATAAAATTCTTCGGAGTAATCTCATTTCGAAAAGCTTTTCCAATTTGGGCGATCCCAAAAGGGACTTTTTTTCTGGAAGATTTCAAAACGTTTTGATAATTAACGTAAATACCCTGGGCCGTCTCCGGTCTCAAATACACAATGGCCGCATCTTCCTCTACCGGTCCCATAAAAGTTTTAAACATAAGATTGAATTGACGCGCCTCGGTAAATTCGCCGCCACAAACCGGACATTTTCCTTTCAGGTTGTCATCATCGGACCGAAAACGGCGCCGGCAGTTCTTGCAATCGACCATCGGGTCGGTGAAACCAGCAACATGTCCGGAGGCTTCCCAAATTCGGGGATGCATTAAAACCGCAGCATCGAGGCCCACGATATCATCGCGAAGCTGAATCATGCTTCGCCACCAAAATTCTTTAATATTCTTTTTCAGCTCGATTCCTAATGGGCCGTAGTCGTAGCAACTATCCAACCCACCATATATTTCGCTCGATTGAAAAATGAAACCCTTTCTTTTACAAAGAGAAACAATTTTATTCATCATATTCTGATCCATGGGTTATTCTACTCCGTCCTTTTGTTGATCAATGTCCGTATTTTTTAGTATGTTTGCTGCGCTTTCGGGTGAAACGACGTTAACGTGAAAACCAGAACCGACATCAAAACTTGCGGAGCCCCTGAATCTCGGCATAATTTCGATGTGCCAATGGAAATCCCTCTCAAGTGTTTTCCAATAGCCACGTAATTTTCCGGTTCCGATATTCGGACCGGACAGCAGTACCATGATAAAATTAGGATTATTTAAGACAATGTGCATTTTCTTCAGAACCGACTTGAGAATTTCAGCTAATTGCGTGTGCTCGCCATTCCATTCAAAGAACGTTTCATGTTCTTTTGGGTAGATCCAGACTTCGAACGGGGAGCGTGATGCAAAAGGAGCAGTCGCTAAAAACCGGTCATTTTCTACAATAACTCGCTCAGCAGCGGCTCGTTCCTGATGAATGATATCACAAAACAAACAGCGTTCTTTATATTGATAATGTTCCATCGCGTTCAAGAGCTCAGTCTTTACGCGTGTCGGCGTGATAGGCGTCGCAAAAATCTGACTGTATGAATGATTCAAGAAATTCCTGTGGCTTTCTCCGTGGTTTTTATGGATCAAAACATAGCGGAAACGGGTATCGCGTTTTAAGTCGAGGATGCGTTCCCGGTAAGCGGCTAAAATGTCTTTGATCGATTCCAACTTGAGATCAAAGATGGGCACGTTATGTTCAGGAGTCTCGACAACGAGCTCGTGTGCGCCGATTCCGTCCAGAACATCGTACATACCAACGCCGCGATTGTTCAAATCTCCAAATATTTGAAGGAACGGTTGCTTATCGGGGACAACTCTGACTGACCAGTCTGATTCATTTTTCTGGGAGTTTTCATAACGAATCGCATAAATTTCGGGAGGAGTCTCTGCTTCATACCCTCCACACAGATGACACTGGTTTGCGTCGTCGGGCCCGCCTTGCTTGCGAGATTGTTGTTTGGAGAGCAATTCGTGTAAATCGTATTCATCCTGAATGATTACAGACCAATGCCCGGTCACCGGGTTTCTTCTGAATTGGTTCATTCTCTTATCCCTGCTTAACTATTTATTAAATCTATGTGTACGGGTGTTCCGGTCACAACTAATTTAACTCGCACAATTCGATTTCGCTGAATTTGTTCGACAATAAACTTAACCTTGTCATATACCACGACTTCGTTTTTTTCCGGTACATAGCCGGTTAAACTGAAGATGAAACCTCCTAAACTTTCGTATTCACCCTCGGTTGGCAAATCAAGTTCAAGTTGTTCATTTAACTCATGTAAGTCAATTTTAGCATCGACCTGATAAGTGTGTTCGCTTAATTTTGTAAAAAGCGGCGGCTCTTGATCGAATTCATCTTGAATGTCGCCGACAATTTCCTCAATAATGTCTTCAAAAGTCACGAGGCCCGCTGTGCCGCCATACTCGTCAACAACAATCGCCATATGACATTTTTCTTCTTGAAACTCTCGCAACATTTGATGTAGTTTTTTACTTTCCGGTACGAAAGAAACCGGTCTGGCTAATGTTCGCAGATCGATTTCCTTAACATTCTCATTTGTCAGATAAGGAAGTAAATCCTTGGCATAAAGAATTCCGGTAATATTATCAACGCCTTCTTTGAAAAGGGGTATGCGGCTGTGTCCCTTCTCTTTTATCAATTTAGTCAAATCTTTCAAACCGGTATTTTCATCTACACAAACCATGTCAATTCTTGGAACCATGATTTCATGAACTTCGGTTTCACCGAATTCAAATATAGAATGAATCATCTCGCGTTCACTGTCTTGCAGCTCGTCGGTCTCTTGGCCATTTTTAACCATCGCTAACAGCTTTTCATGATCGAGCGAACTGCTTCTCTGAGAAACACCAAATTTATTCACCAAGTAAACCTGGAACTTAACGACAAAACTGGCAATGGGCTTTGTCAATTTGAAATAAAGAGTAAACGGCAATGAAAAAAGTTCTGCAAAGGCCACACAATAACTAATAACGATGATGTGAGACCAAAGAGCATTTATCACAAAAAGCACCGTCGTTACCACTCCTAACGTGACAAGAATCGTATAAATGTAAGAAACGTGAAAGATTTGGGTTAAGATTTCGGCAAAAAAAACACTCACGATGATAAGGGTGGTATTGATGATATGTACTGCAATTTTTATCGATACCAGTACAGCTTTTCGATGACACAGCAAATTCAGGAGACGTTTGGCTCTTTTGGTTGCTTTTTTCTTTAGGTTCTTTTGATCCGATTCAGAAATGGTTAGAATTGCCGTTTCTGTTCCGGAAAACAATATTGACAGCAAAAGAAGCCAAACAAGTACGAAGGAAAATAATAAATATGAGTCCGGTTCCAAAATTTCGTCTTAGCCTAAATAATAATTTTCCCGTTCGGTCATCCGATGTTTATGTTCTTTCGTGTCGTCGCGATAACCTAAGAAATGAAGGAGACCGTGGGCGACAACTCTTCGCATCTCTTCAGCCAAGTTAACTTTATAAAAAGCAGCATTTTCTGAAACCGAGTCCACACTTACATAAATTTCTCCTTCAAATCCATCCAGCCCGGACTCTGATAACGGGAAAGCGATGACGTCGGTCGTCCTATTTTTATTAAAATATTTTTTGTTTAGGCGCTTAATGACATCATCTTCTACAAAAATAATGTTAAGACTTGCCGCTCTTTCGCCCTCACTCATCCATATCTTATGTGCTAACGCCTCAATTGCAGCGGTATCGATATCATACGCATTCCGGTTAAAAATATTCACATTCAATTTCACCTGGTTCGATCCGTTCTCCTAAACAATTTCATCTTTTTATCGGGATACTCGATTCGACCGTGAAACATTCCGGTCAAATTGTTAACGAAACTCTCCCGTATTACATTCAAATCTTGAATAGTCAGTGGACATTGATCAAATTCGGAATCAGATAAACGCTCTTCAATGAACGTATTCACCAAGCTGCGCATTCGGCTGACTGTGGGTTCTTTAAGCGTTCGCAACACTGCCTCGACAGCATCAGCCAGCATCACAATTCCGGCCTCTTTGGTTTGTGGCTTCGGACCGGGATATCGAAAATCCGACTCGTTGATCTCCGCACCGTTACAGTTCTCCCGCGCTTTATTATAGAAAAAACCGATGAGATTGGTTCCATGATGTTGAGGGATAAAGTCACGTATCACCTTGGGAAGATCGTATTCTTCAGCAATTTCCAAGCCGCGCTTGACATGGTTGATCAAAATCAAACAACTCATATTCGGAGTGAGCTTCTCATGGGGGTTTTTCCCGCCTTTTTGATTTTCAACAAAATATTCCGGCATGTCCATTTTACCAATATCATGGTAATAGGAACCGACTCGTGCGAGAAGCGCGTTGGCGCCAATCGCTTCCGCTGCTGCCTCGGAAATGTTTCCGACCATGATGCTGTGATGATAGGTTCCCGGCGCCCGAATAGCCAACTGACGCAGCAAAGGCTTATTTAAATCAGACAATTCCAATAAAGTCGAATCGGTCGTCAATTTAAAAACATATTCGAAAATGATCATCAGACCGTAGGTCAAGATTGGACTCATCGCGCCGTTAAAGGTCGCAAACAAATAATCGTCTCGAATCATCAGGTCTTGACTTCGTAAAAACTGAAGGGCGGTGATGGAAACGAGATAAGAACCTGTGATAAAAACAATGCCGCGAAGAATCCAAGAACGGGCCTGAATTTCACGAACCGAGAATATGGATATCGTCCCGACAAAGAGTGAAACTAACATAATTCCAAACTCATTACCTCTTAAGGCGCCGATAAGAAGGCTCAAGGTAACGGTACCGATAAAAGCCGTACGTGTGTCAAAAAAAATGGTGAGGAGCATTGATGCGATAGAAATTGGGATAAGAAACTTATACTTTGAGAATCCAATTTGGTTTACGAGAAAGGTCACACCGATGATAACCACCAGAATAAAGAATATCATCAGCATTTCTTTATAATTGTTAAATATATTTTTTCGAGATGTATACAAAAAAATCACGGTAAACGATACCGCCAGGCATATCATGAGAATTTTTCCGACGTAGGATAAAATCAGCCTCCACCCGCCGCCCTCTCTGAATTCTTTTTCAGCCTTTGCAAGCGCTAGTGAATTTAATTTTTCTAAGATATCCCGGGTAATGCGTTCATGCTGATCAACAATTCTTTCTTTCGCTAAAACGGTTCCCTTTGCAAGCGGGACTCTCGATATAGCTCTATTAATTCTGTTCTCCGTTTCCTCGGCGTCATAAAGGGTATTAGACTGCAAAAATTGTGTGATTATCAGGTAACCTATTTTCAAAGAAACATCCTGATCGGGATAAGTTTGGCGAAGTTTATCTTCGAGGATGACATTATCCAAATTACCAACGTTGTAAAAATCATCAAATTTTTCTTCTGTTTCTTGGCCATTCCTAACAATCGATATTCGTGTGACGTAATCAGGCACCTCATCACGTGCCGTATTGAGTATACCAATCGAATACGTATCAGCCAGGATTCTTAACAGATCCTTTTTGAGAATTTCGTACTGAAACGGCTCATCGGGTTCAGATTTATTATTTTTTGTCTCCTTTATTTCTAAATTTTCTGTGGACAAAAGAAGAAACTTATTATCCTCTTCCATAATAACAAAATGATCATTGAGGACATCCTGAAGTCTTCTCTGTTTTATCGAGTCGGGAGACACCGACTCTCGGATCGCGTCGATGCTTTGAAAAAACTTTTTGAGTCTTTCAAGGGAGGAATGGGATACGCTGTCCACATAATTGTAAACCCATGGAATTTTTTCCATCGCGTTCGTTTTATCGCGCTCGTACTCCTCGTCGCTTTTGTTGATCAGAAACTTGAAAGGAGCGATGATCTCTTCACCGATATACACATCTCCTTCATTCAAATGAGAGAACTGAACGGACTGACTTTGTGGGAACATAAGGGTCGTCATGATCACAAAACCCAGCCCCATCAGCGCCTGAGGTAAATAACGCCAGAAGCGATGATCCTGTTGGCGTGTGAACAACCTGTCCCAAAGCTCTTTTACAGAGTCGCTAATTGTCGATAGAAGCAACAAACTCTCTCCGATTATTCTGTAGAATCGCCTGAATTCTTGATTTCGAAAGCTTCGTATGCCTTAATAATTTCACGAACCAATCTATGCCGCACCACATCTGTGTCCGACAGATAGACAAAATCGATGCCTTCAATTCCGGAAACAATCGATTGAATTTCAACGAGACCGGAACTTACGGTTTTCGGAAGATCTATTTGAGTAATATCCCCAGTGACGATTGCCCGGGAAGTAATTCCAAGACGTGTTAAAAACATTTTCATTTGATTAAAAGAGGTGTTCTGGGCCTCATCGAGGATGACATAGGCATTATTCAATGTGCGCCCGCGCATATAGGCCAAAGGCACAATTTCAATAACCTGTGTCTCAATATATTTTTTAAGTTTGTCTGTAGGAATCATGAAGTAAAGAGCGTCATATAACGGTCTTAAATAGGGTTCGACTTTTTCTTTAACATCACCGGGCAGGAAACCTAGACTTTCACCGGCCTCGACAGCCGGTCTGGTTAAAACAATGCGGCTAACCAGACGGTCGCGGAGTGCCGCAACAGCGATCGCAACGGCAAGAAATGTCTTCCCGGTTCCCGCCGGGCCAATAACAAATACGATCTCATTGATAAGAGCTGAGTCGTAAAATTTTTTTTGTCCCGTACTCTTGGGTTTGATCACTCCATCCTTAGTATATAATACGACCGCATCCGTATCATTCGGGCTTGGTTTTGGCTTTGACTGTTCACAGCACACTAAATCATAGACCGTGTCGATATCGTTTTCATTTACGGTTTGGTCGCGAGTAACCATGAGAATCAACTCATAAAAGACCTTTTCTAATTGCCCGATTCTTTTTGCTTCGCTTTCGAGGATGAGTTCTCCATTACGAACGACAAGCCGGGCGTTGAACTTCTCTTCGAGTTTCTTTAGGTTTTTATCTTGAAAACCAAACAACTTAAGCTGATCGACGCCTTTAATGGAAATCTTTTTTATTATTCTTGAAGTTTTTTTCAAGACAAGCAGTCCTTAAACAGCCATGAATAAAAAAAGCTCTTGCCGAGAGCACAGTTATGCTTAACGGATCAAGAGCCTCCACAAAAGAATGTTATACTTCCAAAGAATCTGACCGTAACACTTACGAGTCGCAATCAAAAAAGCAGGATAAGAATTTAGAATAAGATTCTTATCCTGCTGTTCACCTATCTATTTTACAAAACCAAATTAATTAAGTTTACTTCGGAATCTTGAGAACTTGATGAGGATAAATCAAACTGGGCTCATCGCCGATAATACCCTTATTCGCCTCATAGAGTTCACGCCATTTAGTGGGATCACTCATCATGTCCATACTACCGGCAATTTTAGCCAGATTATCTCCCGGACTAACCAGATACTCCGTCGGGCTGTTTTCCCTATGAATCTTAAAGATTTGCTCGGGGAAAATCATGTCCGGATCATTTATTTGCTCACGGTTGTAAGAATAAATACGCATCCACTGGATACCTTCACCATATTGATTTCTAGAAATTTTCCAGAGATAATCGCCGCGAATAACGGTATACTCGTCATACATCCCTTTTGGCATTTTCGCACGCAATTGCGCCGTCTTACCTTCGAGGCCCGCAACTTGGTTACGCATTTCCGTCAAAGCGTAAATCCGGCTCTGCTTCTTCTCTAGAATTTTCGCATCAAGCTCGTCAAGCTCTTTTCTTCTTTTAAAGAGCTCCTCTGGTGACAAGGCACCCAATGCGTTTAATTGTCGTTCAAAATCATTGAGCTCCTGACGGTATGCATTGACGTCGGCTTCAGTAACACCAATCGCTGCATAAATATCATTCCAAACGCCTGCGATCTGATTATCCGCATCGGCGATTTGGGATTTTAATGACTCTATGTCGGCATCACTTTTAGCAATTTCGTCTTTGGCAGCCGTCTCTCTGTTTACCCACTCCTGAATTTGCGCATTATACTCCTTCATCGTCATTTCCTGCGCATACACTGAAGCCACACCAAGTGCTAATAAGAAGGTGCAGGTAAAGAGAGTTTTTATGACTGAGTGCATATTAAAACCCTCCTAATTTCACAAGTTATTTCTTTGCTATTGGCCAAGTCGTTTTTTTACTTCTGCCAGTTCGTTTTTAGTTTCCTGTAACTTCTTCTTCTTCTGATTAAGTTGGCTTTGAAGTCTGCTTTTTTCTCTTCTTCTTTCCTCCAAAGTATTCTCAGCGGCCAGTGCAGCATTCTTCTGCTCCTCTAATGCCTGAAGCTGTTCTGCATTTGGTCGTTTCGTGCAACCAAAGGCAAAAAGAGACGTCAACAATATGGCAATCAACAACCACGAAAAAACCTTACGCATCGTTACTCACCTCCTTCCATAAAGAAGAATCATTAATATTTATAACCTTCTTTCTTTGAAATCAACAACTGTGGGATTATTGCAAACGTTAGTAAAAAAAAAACTCATTGTCAAGAAAAAAATCGAATTAGAGTAATCTCAAACCTAATTCTTTGAGCTGGTGTTCAGTGACATGCGAAGGAGCGCCATCCATAAGAGATAACACACTGTTTGTTTTCGGAAATGCGATCACCTCGCGAATGGATTTTTCTCGGGCAAAAAGCATCACCAATCGATCAAAGCCAAAAGCAATACCGCCATGCGGAGGCGCTCCATACTCAAAGGCTTCGAGAAGAAATCCGAACTTGTCTTTGGCCTCGCTTTCCGGAATATTTAACAGGCCGAACATTTTATTCTGCATATCTCTGCTGTGAATTCGAAGACTCCCACCGGCAATCTCGTAGCCGTTCAGCACTAAATCATAGGCTTTGGCGCGCACTTTTTCCGGGGCGCTCTCCAGCAGGGGAATATCTTCATCCATGGGCGCCGTAAAGGGATGATGACAAGCGACAAAACGTTCTTCATCAGAATTGTATTCCAAAAGTGGAAATTCTAAGATCCAGTTAAGAGCAAATGTTTCCTTCGGGATCAGACTTTCATCCTTAGCCAGCTTTAATCGCAGACCGCCCGCGATGACCAGCGCCCGGTCGCGAGTATCCGCTAATAATAAGATCAAATCTCCGGGTTTTGCATCAAAGGTCTGATTGATTTTTTGAACGGTTCCCCTGTCAAAGAACTTTGCCAGGGACGAATCCCACCCCTCTTCTGAGACTTTCAATGCGACCAAACCTTTAGCCCCCGCCTCAGTCACACTGGCGGTGAGCTCATCGATGCGCTTTCGAGAATATTTAGCGCCTCCCTGCAAAAGGATGCCGCAGACAATTCCCCCGGCGGCTACAGTATTTGTAAAAACCTTAAATTCACATTTTCGAACGAGATCACTAATTTCCACGATGGGCATGCCGAAGCGGAGATCGGGTTTATCAGTGCCGTAGCGAGTCATCGCTTCATGGTAGGTTAAACGTTTAAATGGCCGGCTCACTTCCACGCCCAAGACTTCCTGCAAAAGGGAACACATCAATTGTTCAATTATCTCCAATACATCATCTCGTTCGACAAAAGATAATTCGATGTCGATTTGTGTGAATTCCGGCTGGCGGTCGTGACGTAAATCTTCATCTCGAAAGCATCGAACGATTTGAAAATAACGGTCCAAACCCGCAACCATCAAGATTTGTTTATAGGTTTGTGGACTCTGAGGGAGAGCATAGAATTTTCCGTGATGGAGCCGGCTCGGCACCAAGTAGTCGCGCGCGCCCTCGGGAGTGCTGCGCATAAGAAAAGGGGTCTCAACCTCGACAAAATCATGAACATTCAGAAATTTCCTGACAGCTTGATATGTTTTATGCCGGACGATTAAATTGCGCTTCATACGCTCGCTTCTGAGATCCAGGTAACGGTACTTAAGCCGTAAATCTTCCGAAATCTCTTTATTTTCATCAACACCAAAGGGCGGTGTTTTTGACGTATTCAAAATTTTAACGGCACAGACCACAACTTCAACGGCTCCCGTAGGCAACTTATCGTTCACCATCCCTTTGGGCCGCATTTTCACGCGCCCTTTAACAGCGACAACGTATTCACCACGGAGCTCCTTTGCTTTTTCGTAATCATCGTTGGCAAGCTTGGGATCGAACACGACCTGGGTCATGCCATATCTATCGCGCAAATCGATAAAAATTAGGCCGCCGTGATCGCGCCAGCGATGGACCCATCCCATTAAAGTGACTTCTTGTTCTACATTCTGCTGATTCAAAGCTCCGCATGAATGCGTTCGGCGCCAATCTTGCAATTTTTCCAACGGTTAAAACCTCCTAAACCGATTCATATAAAAAGTCATGGCACATAATTTAACATAATAAAAAAAAACCGCCATCTATTTCTTTAAAACAGGCGGTTTTTTTCAAAAAAGTTGAGTAAAGTTGTTATCCGAATAATTTCTATCGCGGCGGGGCCTTGAGGAATATACTACCACTATTTTACGAATGACACCGGATACGACAGAACACACCCGCCGAAACCCGGTAAGTCCCTTTTGGGTCGGCTTAATACCCGAACGTATAAACCTGCCGGATCGTCGTATCGCCATAAGAAGAGTTAATCACACCGAAATCCGTCCAACGGCGTACTCTGCTGATAATACATTGATGAACTTTACGATTATTCAAGGTAGAAGACAGCATTTCAACGTTCTTAACAGTACCAGAGGGGGTAATCACAAATCGTAGAACGATCTTTCCTTTCAAGTTAGGATTCCGTTTTAACTCTCTTTCGTAGCAATATTGAATCGAATTGTTGTGCCGTGTAACCACAGCTTGCACGGCATCTTGATCCCGGCCGATAATGCCTCTGGAGTCGGATTTCTCAATTAAAGGCGACTCGCTGACCACGACCAAGTCGCCGCTTCTGGTAAATGAGCTCGATTTGGTTTTTCCTAAACCAGAAACCAGACCTTCGATGCTTTCTGCGCCTTGATTTCTACCGCCCTTGACTCCACCGCCGCCTGCGCCTACCCCGGAGCCACCACCGGGCCTCACCTGCGTTTTTATCCCTGTCAAACCAGACAAAGCTTCATCTAAATCGGTTTGGGTCTGGCTAGCATTTCCTAAAATATCTTGAACCTCTCTCCCGGAAGCTCTGCTGCTTGTACTCGTCAAGAGTCCGAGAATACCTTTTGAGCCGACTGTGGCCTCGATTTCAGCCTTTGAAGCAGCTCGTCTACCGCCGCCTCTTCCGCGCTTGGTGGAGCTGCTCGCAACTTTCGAACGCTTGAGTTTTGAGGCGATTTTTTTTGCAGATCCGGCAGGTTTGGACTTCTTTATCTTATCCGGTGCGCTCTCTTCCTTTTCAGAAAAAGACTGAGCCCGAATAAACTCGAGCTTTGCCAGCCTTTCGTTCAAATTAATTTCGTTGCTCTTTATCGTTTGCGCCAAACGTTTTTGAACCTTGGCTATCTTACTCAAGCTTTTTTCGTGAGATAGGGGATTCATTAAGAAATAAAGCACCAACATAACGTGGAACAACATCGAAGCAATTAAAATACTGCTATAACGCTTGTCGATTAAATACGATAGCTTTCTTTCAAATTCCTTAGGGAACTCGAGTTGTTTTAACTCAAAGGAATCGGAATCGTGCATGGCTAAGACCTTCCTAAACTTTAAATGTGCAACGCCTTGTTTTCAAAACTCCGCGGCGGGTCAGAGCCTAACTTTCGCGCCCTTTCTGATAAACAACCAGACGCATATTAGGGTATTCTGACGCACCGCATGTAGCCATCACTTTCACTAAGTCTTTATACTCGATACTTTTATCTCCCTGTATCGTCACCTTGCCAGAGAAAGGAACTCCGAATTGCTCCTCCATGTTTTTCGCCTCTTTTGCATGAAACGACAATTCATCGCTGAGCGGCTTGATAATGTACCCTTTTTGTTTGCGTACAGACTCCATATCGATGATGCTTTTATGGTTCACCAAAATCATGTCCTTTGAGACAACAATATCTAAACCCGTTTCAAGAAGCGTTTTGATATTTGATTTTGGAAGAGTTAATGATTCTGATGGTTGGATAAGTTGACCTTGGGCTGCGTACGTTTTCAAAAGAAAAACCAAAATAATCGTAAACATATCCATCATAGAAGTCAGGTTCAACTTTCCTGAACGTTGAGCTGTGTTGTGTTTTTTAATGCGTGATGGTATATAGGCCATGGATATTCTCTCACTTAATTCAGCTTAAAGTATTAAGGCGCTCACAGACACTTTCGGAAAGAGACTGATGATTTTCCCTTCCGATTGCATGGACCGCGTTGCATCCATCGTGCTCACAAGGGTTTGATAATCAATTTGAGGCTCCGCCTGGATAATGATCGACTCAACGTCTTGAAATTTTCCGATAGCTTTTTTCTTAATTTCATAAAGTTGCTGGGAAAGGGTTACGAAATCATATTCGCCCTCCCTTTTAGGAAGAGACGGGCCTGCCTTTGTCCTCATAATAGCCATAGAGCTCGACAAGTAAAACCCTTTATCGGTAATCGTGACGGCCAAATCTAATTTAATTTTATCCTCTTTGGATTTTTTTGCTTCCAGTACTTTGGCCCCTTTTGCCGGTGGTAAATTCAGCTCGATTACGCTGATCTTGATAAGTTGCGCCGATGATAACAAAAGTGGAATCAAAACAACCATGAGGTTCATGATTGGAGTCATATTCGGCTCCATACCCTCAATGCTTGGGCGTGTTCTTCGGTAGGATGGTCTATAGGCCATGACTATCTATCCCCGGTGATTAGGTTGATCAATTTAACCGTATGCTCATCAATATCATCGATAAGCTGCATGGTTTTGTTATGCAGGAACGTATACATTAAAATGGAAGGTACGGCGATAGCCAAACCCGTCAAAGTGGTATTCATCGCAGTCGAAATTCCGGCCGCAAGAAAGGCGGATTTCTGGGCGGCGTCATAACCGGCCTCGGATACTGCATTAAAAGCCAATATCAAACCGTAAATTGTCCCCATCAGACCAATCAAGGTAGAAACGTTGCCTATCATAGCCAAAAAGCCGGTGCGCTCCTGAAGTTTTGGAATGACCTCCAACGTCCCTTCATCCACAGAGTTTTGAATCGCCCTGAAATCGATGGTTTCGCTTTCAGCAACTCTTCGCAATCCTGCGCTCACAACTCGCGGCAATGCCTTGTCTTTGGCAGATTCACAGAGCTCCAAAGCCTCGTTGTATTTACCAGCCTTGACTAATTTTCGTATTTCTGCCATAAATTTGTTTGAATTGATATCGGATTTGACCCAAATATAATAACCGCGTTCCACAGCTATTGCCACCATAAAAGCCGCTGTGAAAAGTAAAACCCACATAAATATCCATCCAGAAGCTCCAGGGCGAAAATGTTCGAATAAATCAGCCATGATTTAAATCCTCCTTACTTTAGTGTTCTTTTGGGTTGATATGATTGCTCATGTTAGTAAGCACGTTTTATTTTTTATTTTTCTTTTTTTTGTTGTCAATTATTTCTTTTAATTTATCCATCTTCTTGACTAACTCAAAATCAACATCAAAAAACAAAAGTCTATCCAACCCTTGCTTCAATTCCAATTCAAATGAACGATCGATAAATTCTACTTCACCGAAATCTGTTTCTACGCGCGCTGGCAGAATCGCCACATTGGGTTTTTCTATCACGGCTTCGATAAAAATTTCATCCAGAATCATCTCTTCGGTGACCGCTATTTCAGAGGTATCGACTCGAACATCCGTGGTGTCGGGGTCCCCGAGAGCGTTCTGTGTGCACAAACAAACAACAAACCAGCATAACAATATGAAGCTCTCTTTTTTCATCTGACATCACCCTACATCTTAATTTTCAAATTTAAGTTCTTTTGAACCCTTAGAATTCGCCTCCATAGCGGAGGCATCATTTTTATCTTTCGTGTCACGCCAATTCGGAATATTTTTTATTTCATACACAGCCTCGAAAAGACCCTGCGAGCGATCCGAATCGAGCACTTCGATTGCAATGGTGTTTTTACCTGCCTGTAACAATTCAGAAACATCGTGAACAAAAGTTCCGGCTGATCCGTTGCTGGCATCAGACTGATGTTGCGCAATATATTTTCCATTAAAAAACAAGTTGTAAGAATCATCAACACAAAGCCGTAACATTCCTGATACGGGCAGTCCCTCAACTTGAAATGACTTTCTAAAATAAACTCTGAACGGGCGACTAGGGGCGACTTGAAATGAACCGTTTACCGCTTCGTGGCTGGAATCGTCTCCCGCCATCCAAATTGTTTTTATATCCGGCCCCGAAATATGTGAACCAGCTCCCTCTTCTAACGCGGGTATCCATGAGCTATCGTCATATTCAATCTCATGCCAGCCGTTAAGAGGATTTAAGGTCGCTAACCAACTGGATGACGTGACAATGGAACGCGAAACCACTGCCAGTCCTAATTCCTTCGCAAACTTTTCCGGCTGCTTGCGTACTAAGGCAAGCGTGATTTTCCGTACCCCACTGTTGACGATTCCTAAATCACGGCTGACTTTATAGCCGGATTCCAACAGTTTACTGCTCAAATCATTGAGAGTAAAATAGGCGTCATCAAAAGTTAGAAAAGCGTCTTCATAATCCGGCGCTTTCATTTCGTTAAAAAGACTCTCGTAGGACTCTCGTAACTTATCTGCCTGGGATGAGAGAGAATCGACTTGTCCATAAAAATCGTAAATAAAATGCGTCAGGTTCGTCTTCGTTTGTTCCACGGCGGTTGTTTGCAAATCCATAGAACGGAATTGCTTTATCTTATCGTTGGACTCTTTCACAGACGCCAGACTAAACGACTTGCTTAATTCCAAGAAGTTTGACATTTGATCCGCAATTTCAAGTGCGGTTTCATCTTGATTTTTGATCAGATTTTGATAGGGGCGCACTAAGACTTGATAACCTTGTAACGCTTCGCGCCCTAAAGTCTCGAATTCACGTGCAATCAGCGTACTTGCGGAAACCAATTTATCTTTTGAGAAATCTATCCATTCATTTTCGAGTCCCAGGGCTTTCCCTTCTTCAATGTTATGGGTATGCGCCGCTACGGCCTCGTTCAGAACCGGTTTAATCGCTTTGACTAAAAGCTGACTTCGATACACCAGCTCTTCAAGTTTTTGAATGCCTGCCGGGGGGGAGGAAGCCAGAAGTTGCTTTGCCGAGCTCAGTTTTAATTCAGCGACATGAAATAAGCTTTCGGAAATTTTATCTCGACACTTTTGAATCCATCTTTCTCCGGAAGCCAATGTTGTGTCGACAGCCGAAAGCCGGCTTTCTCTAACATTCACCGAATCCGTATCTAATGATTTCCGGTAAGATTCGGAAAACTTGACCAGGGCGTTTAATCCGCTTTTATAGGAGTCTACCGCACGTTCATACAGCTCAGCAGCGGAATCATTGACATCCTTTTGAGCCAAAATTCTTTGACTTTCATCTTGCTGAGAGATTTCTTGCTTCGCCCAGGTTTCGGCAAACTCCTCGTAACAGTTGCCTATCTGGTAAGTAGCCTGATGCAAACGAAACGTTCCATACCGTGCTGTCTGGGTATAATTATCCACTAATTCCAACAAGAGGGCTTTTTTGCGTTTTTTGTTAGCGGTTAAGTTCTCTCGAGGAAGCTTGAATTTGATCTGTTTAAATTCATTAAATTTAATTTCTGCTAATTGAAAGAGAGCCTCCGCAGCATAAAAGTCATTGGTTTGTTTTTTGTTTTTTTGAAGATGCGAGTTGGTGCGTATTGCTTTATCAAACTCGGTTTTCGCCGCGTTGAGCCGGGCATTATCCTTATAATATAACCCGCGGTAGTAGTAGGCTTCGACCACTCGAGGAGAGTCAGGAAACTTGCTCGCGAACTCGGCATAGATCCGGTTTGCACTTTCAATATCGTTTAATTTCAGATAATAATGAGCATTGCTGAACAGCAGCTCGTCTGCGTCTTCGGATTGTGGAAAACGATCGACAAATTTATTGTTTACATTAATTGCATGCGCCCATTCTTTTGCCTCGACATAGGAAACACTCGCATTATAAAGGGCAACTTGGGCCGGCTGTTCTTTCATGTGCTGGTCGGCCAGCTTTTCATAGGCCAGAGCCGCATTAATATTATCATTCAGTTCTCGGTAATCAAAAGCCATATTGTTTAAGGCATTCAAATAATGTTCCGAGTCCGGATAATTTCCCAAAAGTTGCGAGTAGCTGTCTATAGCTTTTGTGAATTTTTGGCCGCGTTCATGTTCGACAGCAGCATTGTAGAGAGCTAAATCCGCAAACTCTGAAGAAGGAACCTCGGTAACCATTCTGTGATATTCCGCGGCGGCCTTGTCATGCTCAAGAGAATCAGCAAAGGCTTTGGCGCGCAGGAAGATAGATTCCGAGAGCCGTTTATTCGCGTTGTTCGCATATTCCGGGCTGAGATCCCGCAATTTCTTTGCGATAATTTCCGTACTTTCAAAATCGCCCTTGCCAAAGTAACTTTCCATTGTTATATAACGAGCATAATTTGCTTCAGGGCTGTCCGGGAAATGCTTAATCAATGTTTTAAAATATTTCAGCGAATTATTAAATTGATGCCGTTCATAGTACAATGCCCCGGCTTTGGCTAAAATTTCAGCGGATTCCGTGTCATGTGGGAAGAGGATAAGGTAATTATCGAGCGCCTCAGCAAGTTTTTTTTCAGCAGGATCTAACTCCTCAGGCCTCAAGGACAGGCTTTGTTTTGTGCTGTCCGGTTTCGCTAAATTCGTCACTATATCGGAGCGAGACGCCTGGCCGGTTTTTAAGCTGTCAACTCGAATCACTTCATCTGCGATGGCTATCGCATTTTCTGCTGCCTGTTTTTGAAACTTTGTGTTCCAATAACGGTTGCTGATTTTCAAATACTCGTCATAGGCTTCATCACGCATTTTAAGCTTGGTATCCAGCGTTAACGCCATATTCCAATGGATGAAGACAGCGTTACTGTCTTTTGGGAATGAGTTCAAGTAGTCTCGACTGTCGTTAATCGCCTGAAAATAAAGGCTGGGGTCGTTCGTCTCTTTCGCGCTTTTCAAAAGAAGGTTGATGTTATCTCGTAAGGCTCTCTCGGCGAGCACATTCGCCTCATTTTTGGCAGTCGGATCATCGGTTTTGTCCCACCATGCGCCATCTGATTTATATTTACGAAACAGCTCGGACCTTCTCACATAAGCCATCCGTTCGTCTTCTAATTGCCGGTACCCTTCTGCAATCTTCGCCTGGATTTGTGGTGCGACCGGAGACTCAGGATACATCGCGAGAATAAGTTGATAGGTTTCAATCGCGTTTTCGTACTCTTCCTTGACATCCATGTAAGAATCGCCGATCTTTTTTAGGACCTCAAAGCCGTAAGATCTGCCGCCAATCTCAGTGAAGTATTCAGCGGCGCGGTTCGCACCCCCGAAATCTAAAAAGCTGATGCCAATATATTCGATGGCCTCATCTTTCACTGCTGGAAAATGATATTTGTGTTTAGGATCGATACTTTTTGCAAGCTCGATATCGTCAGCCAAAACAGTAAAATAAGAAATCGCAGAAGGGTAATCGCTCAGTTTATAGTAAGCCCACCCTAAACGATACAGGGCCGCGTCGTATTTAGAACTTTCCTTAAACTTCAGAATTTTTTTATAGAGAGCAATTGCTTTCTCAAGATCATGCTGCGGGGGATTGAAGTAATACTCCGCCATCCTCATATAAGCAATCGGACTATACCGGCTATCAGGAAAATCCTCAATCAACTGATAAAAAACTTCGAACGCCTCTTCAGTGCGACCAAGCTCTTCAAGCAAGAACCCTTTACTATACATCGCATCGTCAACAAGAGTACTTTTCGGAAATTCATCGAAAAGTTGTTCATACAAAGCAAGAGGTCGATCGTAATTTTTTTTCGGCTCGCGAGGGGGTTGTGCAAAAACGCCTTTCTCGTACAGCTCTAATTGTTCAGAGTAGGTCTCGCTTGCTATGCCGAAATCCTGGATCGCTTGCTGGTAATGCATATGTGCTAAACGAATGATAATTTTATCCAAAATCGGACTATTGGGATGACCTTTGACAAAAGATTCCAGGTCCTGAATACCACGGAGACGAGATTGATCCGCTTCCTTTAGTAACTTCTCGGTTTCGTTATCATAATACTTTTGAAACTCAACCAGATCATCCAGGGAATATTTATCCCAGATCGAATCGGAAACGGACACATCAAAAATACTCAAAGATTTATCATCGTTTTGGCCATACACTGCGGTTTGAAACAGCGATAGCGTTAATATGGCCAGAAAAGTTCTTTTATACAGCATATTCATTTTTGAAGTGTCCCACTAGTTACTTCAACATCGAATGGACCGGTTCACTGTTCGTTTCTTTCGACTTACCTTCCTTTTTTTCTTCCCCCTTGCGCTCGCGTGTATCTGTATCAAAATAAAGCTTTCGAAAGTAATCTTCTTTATTTCTTCGCTCGACTTCGATTTGTTCTTCCTTCAACTCCTGTTCAATTCTTTGCGCTTGTTTCTCGAATTTGTGAAGTCTGTCTTCGAGCTCTTTTTTCCTCTGTTCCATTATGAGTGTAATGGATTCTTTGTTTTGCGCAAGCTGTAAAACAGACTCTTCTTTTTCACGCATACTGCTAAATGTGATATCACTCATCCCGAATCCTGAAAAGTCAGCCCATTGATCGAAATCTGTGTTAAGTTCTTCGACCCGGTGCTCTGCAAGCCATGATTGAAATCGGACGGCCTCGCTGCTGAGTCGTTTAAGATCGTCTTCCAATATCTCGATATCCATTTGTGTATTTAAATTGCCGCTTGCATTGCTGATTTTAGTCTTTATTGCTTGAATATCTTGTAAATTGTTCCGGATTGTCTGGCGCTCTGTTTCTAGTTCTTTGGCGACATTGCTCAACATACCTTTTCGGTACTTAAAACTCCCTTCTTTAGTTGCCAAGGGATAATCTACAAAAAAATTTACATTATTGATAGCCTTGTCGGCCTGGTAAACTTCCAAGGCCCGAAGCAGTCTATTGCGCTGGTTGTTCGCTTTGCTTACCAAGCCTTGATCACCTTGAGCCACGGCTTGTGAAATGATACTATCTAACTCAGCAACTTGACTCATAATCGAGTTTCGCTCGTCTTCATATCTCTCTAAAACTAAGGATCCCGACGAGCCACGGCTCTTAAATTGTAAAAGCATCTTCTGCAAACGATCGCGGATTTGCGATGTAATCGAATACAGATGCTTATCACGACGCTCGAGGATTTCTTCTTCCAAATGGTCGAGAATGGATAGTTGGCTCAAAATCTCTTTTCTTTCAAAGTTATACTTATCTGATAATTCCAACGCCCGGCGTGCATTTGCCACATACCGGAGATCATGTAAAGCCGAGTCTTGCTTTTTGATGAGTTTTTTCGTATGCGCAGAGAGAACCAGTGCTTCATAAGTATAGTTTGAAGCCAGGTAATCGCCAAACATCCGGTTTACATTTTCAATGGTTTTTTCATAATCTCCTAATTTCATATGAGCCCAGGCGCTTCCTAACAAAGCTTTATCGAAAGATTCGAAACCTGGCGAAATTTTCTCAAAATTTGTCGCAGCTTGTTGATATTGTCCCTGCTCATAGTTGATATAACCAAGCTTCAAAAGAGAGTTGTTTCGGATGAAAGCCGTTCGTGAATCTGTCCAGGGATAGTTCTCCTTATTGGCAAGGTTTTGAAAAATATTTGCGGCAGCAGAGTAATTGCCTTGATTTACAAGCACCACTCCAAGAAGATAACGAGCGATAGGATAGTATTTTGATTCAGAGGAAACGTCAGATAGGGCATCTCTTGCATTTGAATATTTGGAATCTTTGAGATAAACGTATCCGGCCAGGTAATTGCACTTGTCGTAAGTACTGCGCTCAACATTTAGTGACAGGGATTTAAAGTGTTCGTAATATTGGTAAAACTGTTCGTATCTCCCGGTCTTTTCATGAATCAGCATCAAGCGAAACAGGCTGTCGCCGAGATAGTCGGAATCCGGGAACTCTGTAACAATTCGCTGATAATCCTCAAGAGCAGAATCATAGAGTTGTCGGGCAAAAAAACTCTCGGCGCGATAAAAGAGGACCGCTTCAATGCTCCGAAAGTAATTTCCGTATTCCCTGAAGATCAAGTCGAATTGTGCTTCTGCTAACTCGTAATTGCGCTCTACGTAATTTATAAAAGCATTGAGCAAATCTTTCTCCAGCATTCGCGATCTTTCCGAAGGAGTCGCGGATTTCAGAAGCGATTTCTTCATAATTTGATACTGGGTAAAGTGAAGCTTATAATCAGTATATTGTTTCGCTTTCCACTCGCGAAAATAATCGGACACACGCACGCCGCCGTGGGGAAGTTTTGTGTCGTAGCCGATCAGGGCAAGCATTCGACTGTCAAGATTTGACAAGATCGACCGTCTCAGCTCCTCAATTTCAAGACTGACATCGGTATCCAATCTCAAGGCTCTGGCTTGCAACGTTTCCAACTCATCTAACGCTGTTAATAACATCTCGAGCTCACTCAAATAATAATCGGTCAAGCTATCGGAATTGGCGACTTCAAAATTGCCGAGCAAAAGATTTATTGAATCGAGTTGCGCCGAAACAACCTGCTGCGCATGAATATCACCTTGCTTGCCTGTGTGACGCTCTAACAAAAGCAGGCGCTTGTGTAAAGACAAAACGGAGTCGACTTCTGAAGTATATTCTCCGACAAGACTCCGAACGCGATCTCGATTATGAAACCCGCGTTGATAAAGTTCGCGGTTTTCAAGCGCATTTAAAGCCTTCTCGCGCAGATCGACTAATAGCTCCCATGATGTCAGATCGCCTGTTTGATCGACAACTTTTTGCAAATGAGAAACTTCCTGTAAAATCCCGACTAAAAGATTGAGCTCCTGATCGTATTCGGCGACTAAATTGTCGGCATCGCCGAAAAGCTTCTGGTACCCGATGTGGTCGTCTAAAACAGCCGGTTTGCCCCGGCTTTTGAGTTCATTCGTCACATTCCGAATCATCTGAAGGAGGAGTTTTTCCTTGACAGCTAAATCAGATAAAAATGTTTTGCTCTTTTGATCTAAATAAAAGGAAAGTCGACTTTGATAGGTGATTGTGTTCTGCGGATCTTTCTCAGGCAGCTCTTGAGAATGAGTGATACGTGGTTTGGTTAATACAAATGAAAAAAGACTAAAAACAAGAGTGATCCTGATACAGTCTCTTAGATGTAACCCAAGGTGCGTATTCATGATGTAGCTCCACAGTTGCGACGAAGATGTGCTTTTGATCAAAGTACAGACGTACTAAGACGGACTACAGCAAAAAATCCTTTTCCAATAATAGTAATTTTCGTCTTGTACTACTAATACTTGAGCGACAAGCAACTAAAAAGTGTCCAACCTGAAACAAACGCTGTCATTTACCTACGGTAAATGCCGGCAGTGTGAAAGATGAGAGCCCGTTTTTGTTCAAACACATTTTTTTCACCTGCCGTCTCCGATTTTAGAAGCTACGTGAATCCTATTGATTGCTCTGAACAAGGATACTTTTGCTCGCACAACATCCCAGGCCTTTCTGCCCTTTTCTATCCTTTTAACAGCCCTCTCCTTGGCGTCGAGCGCCCTTTTGATGTCGATAGAAGCAGCCTGTTCAGCAGATTCGGCTAAAACCGAGATTGAATGGGGAAGCACTTCAGCAAGTCCGCCACTGGTAGCAAAATAGAGGGTTTGGTTGTCGACTTGAACTTCGATCTCCCCAATTTTCAGCGCCGCTAAGTAGAGAGTATGCCCGGGATGAACACCAAAGTAGCCGCCGCGTCCGGGTAAACGAACAGCGGATACTTCTTCGGAATAGACGCTCTGGTCCGGGGTCAATATTTCAAACTTTATTTTCTCTGCAATCATTTGGTTTTTGATTATTGATTTTAGATCTCATTATATCATCTAACTCAATTCCTTGGCATTCTCCACCGCCTCGTCGATCGTCCCGACCATGTAGAACGCTTGCTCCGGAAGATCGTCATGCTTGCCTTCAACAATTTCTTTGAAGCCGCGCACCGTTTCCTCAAGAGGCACATATTTTCCCGGGGTGCCGGTGAATTCTTGCGCTACAAAAAATGGCTGCGATAGAAAACGTTCGATCCTTCGAGCCCGGTTGACAACGACTCTATCTTCGTCAGAAAGCTCTTCCATTCCCAGAATAGCGATGATATCCTGTAAATCTTTATAATTTTGCAATATCTTCTGTACGGACCTTGCGACTTCATAATGTTCTTCGCCAACGATATGTGGATCCAAAATTCGTGAAGTCGAGTCCAGCGGATCGATTGCAGGATAGATGCCGCGCTCTGAAATTTGACGCGATAAGACTGTCGTGGCATCCAGATGCGCAAAAGTTGTTGCAGGCGCCGGGTCGGTTAAATCATCAGCAGGAACGTAGATCGCCTGCACCGATGTAACCGAGCCTTTTTTCGTGGAAGTAATGCGCTCTTGTAACTCCCCCATCTCAGTAGATAAAGTCGGCTGATAGCCTACTGCCGAAGGCATTCTTCCCAGCAATGCGGACACCTCTGAGCCTGCTTGCGTAAACCGGAAAATATTATCGATGAAAAGCAGCACGTCTTTCCCTTCTTCATCTCTGAAATATTCAGCCAAAGTCAAGGCAGTAAGTCCTACACGCTGGCGCGCACCGGGAAGCTCGTTCATCTGTCCGAATACCAATCCGGTTTTATCGATAACTCCGGATTCTTTCATTTCCAGCCACAAGTCATTCCCTTCACGGGTACGCTCCCCGACGCCTCCAAAAACGGAAAATCCGCCGTGCTCAGTGGCTATGTTTCGAATGAGCTCCAAAATCAGAACGGTTTTGCCAACTCCGGCGCCGCCGAACAGACCTGTTTTCCCACCGCGCGAGTACGGCTCTATCAGATCGATAACCTTAATACCGGTTTCCAGAATCTCCGAGCTGGTATCCAAATCGTCGAATTGCGGCGGGTCGCGATGAATCGGATAACTCAGCTTAGCATTGACCGGCCCGAGCTCATCGATAGGGTCGCCGATCACGTTTAACAGCCTTCCCAGCGTTTCCGGCCCCACCGGGACCATGATCGGATTCCCGGTATTTCTCACTTTCATGCCGCGTACCAACCCATCGGTGGAGTCCATGGCCACACAGCGAGCCGTTTGTTCGCCTAAATGTTGCTGTACTTCGAGAACCAATCTGCCGCCGTCCCGGTCTATTTCCACAGCCGTTAAAATTTCGGGGAGATCCCCATCCTCAAATTTGACATCGATAACAGCCCCGATGACTTGAACAATGCGTCCTTCTTTCATTTATTTCAAAACCCTTTCCGAATTGTTCCAAACAAATAGTATTTTGAACCAACGTACTAAGACCGCAGCGCTTCTGCGCCGCCGACAATATCTGCAATCTCCTTTGTGATTGCAGCCTGCCTGACTTTATTATAATACAAAGTTAAATCGTTAATCATTTCTTGAGCGTTATCGGTTGCCGATTCCATCGCGACCATGCGAGCGGCCTGTTCAGAGGAATAGGATTCCAAAAGAACACGCCAGATATTGACCGCCAGATATTTTGAGCACACTTCTTCCAAAATATTCTCAACAGAAGGCTCGTATAAATAATCGACGGGTTCGTATTTCTCGATCTCAGGCGGTTTCGGCACAATCGGCAACAGTTGCCTGGTAACCGGTCTCTGCACACCAACAGATTTGAACTCATTGTACGCAGCAACCACGCGATCCACTTCGCCTTTCTCGTACATGTCTCGAATCGATCGCGAAACTTCCATCGCTGCTTTAAAATTGAGATTCCCGAAAATATTTTGATGATTTTTCCAAATCTCGTAACCCCGGCGTGAAAAAAACTCATAGCCTTTTTTCCCGATGGTCACGATCATCCTCTTTTCCGAGCTTAACTCGTCGATTTCTGACTTTGCAAGACGGATCACATTGGCATTAAAACTGCCACACAAACCCCGGTCCCCTGTCACCACGATAGTGCAGAAGCTTTTGGCGGCACGCTCCGCCAACATCGGGTGCAGACTGCGATCGACGTTCGAAGCGATATGCGCCATCAGATTGGATTGACCGTCGGCATAAGGGCGCGCGTTGAGCAGGCGTTCCTGAGCTCGACGTAACTTTGCGGCTGCCACCATTTTCATGGCTTTGGTAATCTGCTGGGTGCTTTTAACGCTGCTAATACGTCTTCGTATGTCCCGTAACGTAGCCATCTATTCCTCAACCGAGAACAATTTCAAGAATTCTTGTGCAAGAGAATCTATTTTCTCACGCAGCTCATCCGATAGGTTCTTTTTCTCGGCAATTTCTTTTAACACGTCGGAATAGTTGGATTCGATGAAGTCGATAAACTCCCCTTCGAGTCGCCCGATCTGTTCAACCGGGATTTCATCCAAATAACCGTTGATGCCGAGATAAATGAGAACGACTTGCTTTTCCACCGACTTTGGTACGTACTGATCTTGTTTCAGCACTTCTACCATTCGTTGACCACGCGTAATTTGCGCCTGTGTGGCTTTGTCTAAATCGGAACCGAATTTAGCAAACGCTTCGAGCTCTCGATACTGGGCTAAATCCAAACGCAACCTTCCGGCCACCTGCTTCATTGCCTTGATTTGAGCGCTGCCGCCAACACGCGAAACCGAGATACCGACATTGATAGCCGGCCGAACCCCGGCATAAAACAAGTCCGGTTCCAGATAAATCTGCCCATCGGTAATCGAAATGACATTGGTTGGGATATAGGCGGAAACATCGCCGGCTTGTGTTTCAATAATGGGGAGCGCCGTTAACGAACCGCCTCCCAAATCATCATTCAGTTTCGCTGCACGCTCGAGCAATCTCGCATGCAGATAAAAAACATCGCCCGGATAAGCCTCTCGAGCGGGCGGTCTGCGTAATAACAGCGACAACTGCCGGTAAGCCCATGCATGTTTTGACAAATCATCATAAACCACGAGCGCATGTTTGCCCTGATCGCGGAAGAATTCTCCTATGGTACAACCGCTGTAAGGCGCGATATACTGCATAGGCGCCGGGTCGCTGGCATTCGCGGCGATCACCACAGTGTAGTCCATCGCGCCGGCGTCTTCCAACGTTTTCACCATTTTGGCCACGCCCGATGCCTTCTGACCGATAGCCACGTAAATGCAGAACACGTCTGTATTTTTCTGGTTAATAATGGTGTCAATAGCAACAGCGGTTTTTCCCGTTTGGCGGTCGCCAATGATTAGCTCACGCTGACCCCGGCCAATAGGAATCATCGAATCGATCGCCTTGAGTCCGGTTTGCAGAGGCTCCTTAACGGGTTGTCTCTGCACGACGCCCAGAGCCTTGCGCTCGATCGGAAGATGCTGATCCGACTTAATCGGGCCTCTGCCGTCGATAGCTTGTCCCAGCGGATTCACAACTCGACCAAGCATCGCCTCGCCGACAGGCAATTCCATAATGCGCCCGGTGCGTTTTGCCGTGTCGCCTTCCTTAACGTGGACATCGCTTCCGAACAGCACGCAGCCAACGTTGTCTTCTTCCAGATTCAACGCTAACCCGTAAAGCTCTCCCGGAAACTCCACAAGCTCGCTGGCCATCACTTTTTCCAAACCATAAATTCTGGCGATGCCATCCCCTACTTGTACCACTTCGCCGACTTCTTCCAACTGGACAGATGTCTCAAAGTTTTCAATTTGTTTTTTTATTATCGAAGTGATTTCTTCAGGACGAATTTCCATCCTTAATTGCAACCTCCAATATTAGAAGTGAACAGATAAAAAATGTTTGTCCCCTGATCCGATGCCATGTATCACATTGAAACAGAATTCCAATGTTCATCGCATGTTCATTGTGGTCTTAGGGATAAGCTTTGGCCTTAACAACAAGCTTGCAAAAGCTATACCACATGTGAATTTGTGTTCTCAGACAATTTGGATTTCAGCCGCTTGAGTTGACTTTCCAAACTCCCGTCAAAAACTTGACCACTGATTTTTACGATGATCCCACCCAAAATGGAGGGATCCGTATTATTGTCGATAGCAACGTCGGCGCTGTACGTTTTATCCAAGAGTCCCTTCAAACTCGATAAAGCTTGGGAATCCAGGGGGATCGCCGTAATTGCTGAGGCTCGAATCTTTTTCTTGTGCCTATCCACAATAATATCGAACTCGTGCGCGATGGTCTCGAACAAAATCTCGCGATTTTTTTTCAACAAGAGGAGAAAGAAATTCAGAAACAACTTGGAAGCGCGCTTGTGTAAGAGTTCCGCAACGGTTTGTTGCTTTTCCTGCCTCTTGATTTCTTGCGAATGAACTATCACCCGCAACTCATCGCTTGACTGAAGCGCTTGATAAAAAGCCCCCACTTCAGTATGAATCTTGTCGAGCGCGCCGCCTTCTAAAGCAATCTCAAACAAGGCGCGCGCATATCTACGTGCAAGTACGTTCTCTTTCAATTGGGCTCCGCCATCTTTTGCAAAGAATCTTCAATCAGATCCCGGTGGTCGTCTTTTGACAACACGCGACCGATGAGTTTGGACGCAATCGCTACGGATAAGTCTGCGGTTTCATTTCGAATCTCCTCGATAGCCTTTTCCCGCTCCGAGTTGATTTCCCGCTTCGCTTTCTCCAACAAATGAGCCGCTTCGGATCGCGCCTTTTGAAGAATCTCTTCTTTGGTTGTTTCAGCCGTCATACGGCTCATTGCTAATAGCTCTTGAGCTTCCTTTTTAGCCGACTCCAACATCTCTTGATTTTTCGCCATGGCAGCTTCAGTTTCCTTCTGAGCGACGTCGGCTTTGTCAAGAGACTCCTTTATTTTTGTTTCGCGTTCCTCTAGCACCTGAAGAATCGGTCCCCAAGCGGTTTTTTTCAAGATGAACAGAAGCAAAATAAAGGTCAACGTCGTCCAAAAAACAGTGCCCCAGGCTGGCGTCAGTAATTCCATAACTGGTTATCCTCTTTATTTGACTCCCAATAGGAAGCAAATCACCAAACCCAACAGCGCTGCGCCCTCGATCATCGCCGCGGTAATGATCATCGCCCCGCGGATATCGCCGGCAGCATCGGGTTGTCTCGCGATACCTTCGACGGCAGAGCTCGCACATTTGCTTACACCGTAAGCGCCGCCTATAACCGAAATTCCTGCCCCGAAACCAGCAGCCAAATATGCTAATGCTAAGTCTGTCATGAATCCTCCTTATTAATAATTAATGATTTATTTAATTTATCGATATATAAATGATTCTGTTGATTAATAACTCTGTCAGGGTTTTTGTCTTACAAAAATGTTTACAGATAGTGTTCATTAAAATGTATCATCTATATATAGTTCATAGCATTAACCCTGACAGAGTTTTTCAACCATCAATGATCCGGATGAACCGCCATCCCGATAAAAACCGATGACAAAATCGTGAAAATGAAAGCCTGAATAAATCCGATCAGGATTTCAAGCAAACTGACAAAAATGATCCCTCCTAAAGTAATGCCGCCGACGAACCAGTTCTCAAAAGTAAAAATAATCAATAGCAGCGCAAAGATCACGACGTGGCCGGCGACCATATTCGCGAAAAGTCGAATCGCCAGTGCGAAATGCTTGGTTAACAATCCTACGAGCTCTACCGGTATCATGATCGGTAAAATTATCCACGGCAGCCCCGGCGGGATCAATCCCCGGAAATAGCCAATCAGCCCGCTATTTTTGATGCCTGCGGCTTGAACCATGACAAACGTCAGCAAGGCAAGAGCCACTGTTACACTAATATTCCCCGTAGCCGTCGCGGCGCCCGGTACCAAACCCATTAAATTGCACAGCAAAATAAAGAAAAAAGCCGTCAAAAGATAAGGGGCGTACTTGTAGCTGTCTTTACCAAGATAAGGACGCATCACCTCGTCCTGAAGGAAGACGATGATCGACTCGAATAAATTCGCCAAACCGCTTGGGATTAACTTGGGTTTTCGGAAAAGAAGAGAAAATGTGATGATTAAAATCGCCGAAGCGATCCACATCATGAGGATGTGTTTGGTGATAGAAAAATCCATCCCGAACAGATGGATTCCGACCAAGGGATGATCTGTGATGTGGTGCATAATAAAATCTGCACCGAGCTTATCGTGGCCGCCTCCGGTTCCATCTCCGTCACCTCCTCCGGTTAGAGCAAAAAACAAACCGGCAAAAGCAAACATATACTAAACCGTAGCCTTTCTAGTCTTGAGTTCTTTTTGAATAAATCGAATTTCTACAAACTGCAGTGCAAGATAAAATCCCACCAATGAAACGACATAACCGATGAGCGGTATATCGGTAAATTTCCAAACAATAAAAAGAGACAGCATGAGAACAAAAAACCGCAGTCCCATTCCCCCTAAAACGACCTTATAAAAAATCTTACTCGGCTTTCGAAAAGCCCATTTAATAGAATAGTAGGCGAATAATATATTAGCTAAACTCACCAGATATCCATACAAGACACTTTTGACCAAAGCTTGGCTCCCCAAATAGGATACCGGCAGAATTGCGACAAGAAGAATGGCCGCCGTCATTCCGCATATCCCCAAAAAAGCTCTAAGATTCTCCGTCACTTATTCGTTCTTTCGTTTCTTTTTGTCGGATATACGGCTCGATAAATATTTAAAAAAGCCGCCGCTGCTCCGACAAACAAACCGATCACCAGGAAAAGAGGCGACGTGTTCAACTGTACGTCAAGCCAATAGCCCCCCCCTGCGCCGAGCGCAATCGCCAGAGCGAACTCAAAACCTACGTGTAAAAATTGCGCCCCCCCCAGATTTTGGTCATTTTTATTTTGAATGGGAGAAATCTCGAAATAACTTACTTTGCAATTTTCATTTCCTTTGTTTCGGATTTTTGCTCGAGAATGGCTGAAACGCTTTTGCCGTATTCGCCTTTAGACTCAGCGCTTGCTCCTCCCATGGAACAATTGCCTTCAAAAATCGCCCCTTCGTCTATCACCAACTTTGCCGTTTTCAGCTCGCCGTTAAAAACAGAGTTTGCCTCTAACACGACTTTGCCGCTCGCGCTCAACTTGCCTTTCAACCGACCGCCTATGATAGCATTGCGAACAGAGACTTCACCATTAATCTCACCCTCTTTACCAACGACCAGCGAGTCGCTGGCGGTTATGTTGCCTTTTAACTTTCCGTCAACTCTGAGCGTACTTTGCACTTTCAGATTGCCATCAAACATGGAGCCCTTACCAACGATGGTATTTAAATTTCCGCTCGAACTGAACACTTCGGTTTCTTTTTTACCCAGCATATCCTATCCTTTTTGTTTTAAGAATTTAAGGCCATGAAGATTATTGTGTTTTGCTTTTTTCGAATGCCAAAATGTATTCCTTCGGATCCACCGGGACTCCATCATTCCAGATTTCAAAATGTAAATGCGGGCCCGAACTCTTACCGGAGGTACCCAATAAAGCAATTGGCTCCCCCTTTTTCACAAAAGTTCTTTCAGGCTTCAAAAGTCGCTGATTATGGCCGTAATAGGATAAAAGTCCGCCGCCATGATCGATGATCACGAGATACCCCAAATCTAAAGTCCAATTTGAAAAAATAACCACGCCTCCGCCTGCCGCTCGAACTAACGTCCCTTTTTTTGCAACAATATCGACGCCGGTATGGGTCTTTGGGGAGAACCAGCCGTCTTTTTGAAAGTCCAGAGTCAAAAACCCTTTCACCGGAAGAAGGGTCGGAACGTTTTCAGCGTAGTTGTGAATTTTGCTTTTCCTCGGGGTTAAAAGATAGCCTCGTTGTGCATTATCATTCTGCAACGACTTGCCATC
>JBHHWX010000010.1:0-30457 GCA_046756745.1 bacterium
CCGGTTCAGGGAGGTCGTGATAGGTTTGCTCCGGAATCCAGATAAGCTGCAGCACAACAAAAACAAGTGATTACGACTCTCCATGGGTAACTATTCAGGCGTGAGAAGCTTCGGAGTGCAAAACTTTAGTTTTGCACTGTTTCAATGAAAGCCGCAACGCTAAAGCGTTGCACTCCAATACCTAAGGCTGAATAGTTACCCCTATGGACGGGGCTTAGAGCTTATTTCTGAGTTTTCGGTCAGACATTAACTATAGCTGCGAATTAAGAGCATCGCAATTCGAAGGCATTTTATTCGGCTTTTGCAACAGGGATAATTTGATCGAAAGCCAAACCACTCCTTCCCTCGCCTCTGCCTACCTGCTTACGGATTCCCAACCAATTGTAAACTTTGCCATTGTACCATCGCGTGCGTTGGAAGGAGGTATGAATTCTGACTCCCGCTCTCGAGATTTCTTCTTCATGAATGAAATAAGGCAATGGCGGACTCCGGTCTAATCCTTCCCGTAGAAGCGTTGTTCGAGGTTCTGTTTTTTTGGGGATGTTGGGATCATTTTCCAAGATTCTGGGCAGAGCGGCGCGCTGCAATTGTATTTCGCGCTTGTTTTTATCAATATGGACAGGAACGAAGGGTATCCACTGTTCAGGGACGTTATTGACAACCTGGTAGCGGATATTGGCATGATAATCGATTTCGAGCGCTGCAGGATGATTACCATCTAAAAGTTGTTGCAATTTGGTTTTCAGTTCATAACCCGCTTCCTTGCCCGATTTGCTTTTTCCGGTGGCGAGTGGAATCGTGGATTCTACTCCCCAAACCATATTCGCAATTTCATCCCGAACCATAATGATTTCTTCGGTCGGTTTGCCTTCCAACACTTTTCGAGCCACCGGCAGCATCACCAGACTCATATCAGCAGGGACATCCTCGGTGCCTCTGATATTCAAGCTGAACATGTTCCAGCGTTGCCAATCTTCATCCGGGCCGGATCCCGCAGCTTCTACCCAGGTTCTTTCTCCAAACACATTCGTTACCATGAGTCCCTTAACATTGGTCAGGCTACCCACAGGCAGGGTAAAAGGAACCAAAAACCAGTCGTTGGAATAGACCAAAGCAAAGTCAAAAAGTAAAAGTTTGTTCAAATCCGTCGTATCGGGTTTGATAAACCCCAAATTCGTTTTCCAGTTTTCAAATGTCCACCAACGCGGATGCGGCATGCCTCCAAAAGTAACAGAAGTCGGCAATAAGGAATGAGTCATGCCACCTTCGATATTTTGTGTCGGAGATTGACCCGGCACTGCTTCCAAGTGGGATTTATTCTTATCAATATCAAGATTGTACCAATCCAGGCGCCCATGATAGTATTCGTCGGCCGTGAGAACTTTTTCGGCATCCCCTTGTGGAGCCGAACAGCTAAATTGATGTTCCAGATAAGCGGGTTTCCAGGACGGATTTTTCTGCTCGAGTGGCTGATAATAAAGCCTTTCATACCAGGTAATATATTTGTCGGCAAGCTCGTCAATGGCGTCTTTTTTCTCGTCGGTATCGACTCCATCTATATCATCATAAGCGTGATGCCCGGCGTCTTCCTTTAAATATTGATACAGACGATAGCCGTCCATCCTGCGCTCGGCGACGGCCGCAAACTGCTGCCAGACTTTCACATGTGCACAAATTTGAGCATCCGCTTCGTCCGTTGGGTCGGGTTTTGGAACGGAATATTTTTCAATGTATTTTGATTTCAAACTCGCATCCACCTGTGCGATCCATTTCAACCATTGCCGTCCCATGAGTAACCTCAAATCCAAGGAGACCGCCTGTTGTCCAAGGTGAAAAGGTATTTTCTGATGCTCGACTTTGACTTCCAGAGGAATATCTTGCTCGAGAACCATGGGCGCTTCTTCGCCAGGTTGATATTTGGTCAGGGCCGTGGTGGCCATATGAGCTTTAGCCAGTACAGGAGAGCCGGCATCGTCGCCCATGAACTCCCCCATCTGCCACTGTTTGGAAATCATCCATAAAGCATCCCTGACCTCCGCTTTCAAAGCGCGGTCAAAATCCTCTGTGCGCGGGCGACCTTCCAATCGGTTCCAGGTGGTTATGGAAGGTGGGTAAATATTAACGGTTTTCATGTGGGCAAATGGGTTATCCATTTTCTTCCCTAATTGAAATTGCAAAACTTTGACTCGCTTGCAAGGCATAATTTAATATCATGGTAACCGGATACGTCGTCACCGCCGCGACCGTTGCCGGCACTAATTGCGCGTAGATCGTATGGTCAATGTGGTCGGGTTCCACGGCCCGAAGTTTTGCCAGATCCAGGGTTTCGTGAAGTGTCTTGACCATATCCTCCCATTTCCAACTCCCGGTAAAAGCCGAAGGGGTCACCAACAGCAGCGTCTGCGGGGGTTCGGAATTGGGGAGGTCGTAGTGAAAAGTCAGCCCGGTGGTTTCGTTTTTTGCCGGAATCACCTCGGTCCATTCATCCACCAAAAGAGCGCATTGCGGCTGCGCCGGGTCGAAACCGGGCAGGTAAGCCGTGTAGAGGAGTTTGTCGCTTTCAATATCCAAATCTTCGGGGTACGCCAAACCAAGCCAGCTATCCTCTGCCTTGAACGGCAGTTGCAGGGGCGTTAAATCAAGGGGGGGGCGCTCTTTGAAACCTTCCGCCAGCATCACCAGATTTTCCCAGGCCGCCAATTTTTCCCGGACTCTTGCGATGCCGTACAGCCATTCATCCACCGGAAAATCACTTGATTGTGCATTAATCTGAAAATCCAGCAATTGATTTTGATTGTTTAAGCAATTTTGTAATTCACTTCCCTGCTCTGCACTCAAATTAAATTCGGGCACCATCTGAAAATCTTCTCCGAAGAGTATTTTTGCCGCTTGTGTCAATTTTTGAACCTGCTCTTTTGGCGCGGCCGTCGCATTGTGTTCGTCCAGTAATTTCTGCACAACGGCTGATTTTTCCAAAAGCGCGGCATTTAGCTTCTCTGCCTGAATTTTTAAATCTTCGGCAAATACTACAATTTGTCTTTCTTCATCTTCCGTTTCAATGGTTAAAAGGTCGAACGTATCCAAATCTGTTTTTAAATTATCAATCTCATCCATAAGATCTTTTAAACTCAGAAAATTCCCACTCAAAAAGGTTTCCAGTTCGGTAAATTTATTATCGAACTCGGTTTTCTTCGTAACTAAAATCGCTTGATAGTCCGTGACTGAAGGTATCGGAATAGTGTATTGCGTGCTGATGACGTGCTCTGCTTTTTGCAAAATGCTCATCTTTTCTTCATCCGTGGCTGCAGCCGGAAGCTGATTATCGATTAAATCGTCGTATGCCGTTTTTTTCTCGTCCCAGCGTTTTTTGTAATCCAAAACTTTTTTGTAGACCGCAGCATAAATGGCGCTTATGCGGTCGTAGATAAATCCAAATCCTGTTTGCGGCAGGCCAAATTGATTCAGACGGTGGAGATGGTTGATAAAATGTCCCGAAAGCGTATCGATTTGGGCTATAATCGGGTCTTTGTTTCCCATTGTAATTTCAAAATCCTCTGCGTGAATCCATGGCGAAAGGACATTCAGAAAATCATTTTCCAAATCCGCAAGGACGCTGTCCAGGATTTGCTTTGTTTTGGAAATTCTATCGCGATGAATGAAACAAGTGGACTTTTGTACCTCCCTTGCCTCGTTTTGCAATGTCATATCAGTTGGCAGCAACGGGCGAGCGGCTACTACCAACGACCTTAAATTCCTGACTAAAGGAGCGATTTGAAAAAAAGTGATCTTGCCATCAATGGCATCTGTATATTTTATTTCCAACTCCACATCAGGCCGTGGCGTGTCGGTTTGATGCACTAACTTTAGAATACAATCATCCAAAGCCGTGAGATTTTTCTCGCTTTCCACATCCAGCATATACAACAAGTCAATGGGCTGCAAACCCAAGTCCGCCATCGTTACGATTTTTTCCTGCGCAGGATTGGGCGCCCCACCCTCGTAGTTCGGAATCCGGTACGCTACTTTACAGCAAATATCCGACAAGTTCGTAGGAAAAAGATCTTCCAGCCACTTATTGACTGCCGGCTCCGCTTTACTTCTTGGGGTCGTCCCGGCATCCGGGGAAATGCCCGCGGGCAGGTGAATGCCAAATCGATGGGTCAGGCTCACCCCGCTGCCTGGCGTTTTGATCACATCCGGCGTTTGCGGGTAGTTGCCTTTGCTGTAAGCATCCAGGGCCCCGGCAGCGCGGTCGTAGTTGCCCTGCACCACCTGATGCACACTTTCCGCCATTGCCAAATCAGCCACCGCATCGCGAATGTTCATCAGCCGGCGCACTTCGGCATTGATGGCTTTCTTTTGATCGTCATTTGCAAATTTTAATTTGCCCGGCCCTTCACCTATTGGGAATCCGAATGGGTACTCCCGCTTTTTTCTCTTTTCTGCTTCCGTTTCTGCTTTCTCTTCTTCCTTCTTAATATGCTCCAAAAGGGCGAGTCCATCCACCACATTTCTCGCTTCAATTTTGGTGATGGCCTTGTCCTCTTCGAACTCCTGCTCTTCTTCTTCAAAACGTTGACTTTCTTCCGGCGTATGAGCGGTTTTACCTTCCCTGATCTCCGTCGAAGCCATTCGGTTGGAGCCCAATGGAAATACTTTTCGCAATTCGTAGATATAAATGTCCAACTCTTCATCCGTCCGGTCGTGCAACCCTCTTTCTAACTGATACCCCAGCAAGGCGCCCAGGCTTTGTCCCTGCTGCATGCCCGCAATTATCGAAAGCGCCATACGTACGCGCTCGGAGGAAAGATTGACTTTATATATTTCCGCATCATCTTCGGATGCATTTGATATGTAGGCATTGCGTAAGACGGCTGCCGTAAGCGCCTGGTTAATCGAGGGCGCATGAACATAACCGGCATTTGTGTCGTCTTTCATCACATTGTTTTCGCCGGTCGGGTCGAAAATATCCTTTAACTCCGGCTCCAATTCAACCGGGCTCAGATTCTTGTCTTCCGGTTTCAGATCTTCTAACCACCCGTAAGCTCCCAGATAAATACCCTTTCTTGATTCGCCCCGTTTCAATTCACCGCCAAACCTCATCGCCTCCAGTTGCAGATTAACGAATCCCAACAACCAGGCATCCAGTCGATAGGTACAGCAATCCAAATGTTCGACAAAAGCGCGCTCCAACCGGGCGGTAGGAGACTCTTTCAGGTGTTCCAGAGCAGCGAGGACTTCATGCAAATGTCTGGTTTGAGTGTTTACAATATTGCTTTTCAGTAAGTTGGAAATATGATCCACCAACAAAATCCCCCTCTCCGCAATGCGTTGCTCTTCCCGATAAATCAAATCCCACTTGCTTTCCAATCCCATCTTTTCCGTCTGAATACCGATAAAATCCGCATCCACTCTGGCGGCATTGACTTGGGTCGTATCCATAATGTCAGCATTAGCATAAAGCTTTAATCCGGTATCGGAAAATTGCAGGTTGAGGGCATGGCGCAACATTTCGTAGAGCACCGCATTCGGCCTTTTATGGTCCGTAAAGCCTCTTTGCTCTCTGATATTTCTGTGGTTGTTTTGGGCATTATCGATCAACCATTCGATGTAGTTTTGACCGGCATCGGTGTACGACCGGATGCCATCTTTTTCTGAAAGCGGACGGTCGTCGATCAGAGGTTTGTTCACATCATTTTCTTTGGTGAGAAAGAATTTTTCCAAAATCGGAATCTTCGGATTCAGCTTCTCATCATGCTCATACCCCAATCCTTCGAGTAAATCCATTCCCTTCTTTTTGTAGTCCCATACAATCATGGCAGCTAAAAGCGCGCCCAGGATTCCCTGTAATCTTAGCTTATTGAACAGATGTTGAAAACTTTCGGCATAGCGCTGGTCAAACTCCACCGAAGTTGCGTGCAACCCTAATGCCTCCAGTAAAATTTGATGGGCATCCCCTTCCTTGCCGACATAAGCTACTTTTTCTACCAGGTCTTGCCAATCTCCTTTTACCTTTTGCAAAACAGCGTAAATGTCTTTCAGAACCGGCAGATAATCAGAGTATTCGTTCGCTAACCGGACATCCTCTTGCAGCCATTTCAGGTCGGAGATGGTCGACACCGGTAAAATGCCATAGGGTTGATTGCCAATTCGAATGGCCGGCACGCGCCCTCTGCCACTCACATGATTGATCAAAAACCAACGGGTTACCTCGCGTTGCCAGTCGCTAAAAACGGGCGTGAGCATACTTTCCATAAAATACCCAATTGTGGCATTCCACAGCGCCGTATTCATCGCGCGGGCTTCACATTGGTCTTTGTGGTAATAGTTGGCAGTCAGACGGAGGGTGGCATGTTCAATATCAATTCCCAAAAGTTCCGCTAGCCACCTTCCGTCCCGTTTTTCCGTCCGGTCAATCGGGTCGTCCTCGGTCGTTGCCGCGAAATACCGTAAATAAGCTTCGTCCGCATCTTCGGTTTCCGAATATCCGGCCCCGCTGTCTTCGGTATTGTTGGTGGGCGTCCCCTGAGGAAGAATCGAAAATCCACTGTCGCCAAAGTGGTGATTTTGAATGAGCTGCTGCAATGCGGATTGCCCCTCTTGCTCATCCGCACTCAGCTTGACTCCCAAAACGAATAAGCGCTCAAAGCCTTGCTCATAATCGTGCTCGGAAAGATTCACTTTGAACCCCATGCCGATTCTTACCGCTTCCTCAAAATCAAATAACCAGCTTGTGTCTGACCTTTTTGACAGATATTCCACGTATTTTGCCGCTTTCTCCTCTTCCGGAAGATCTTCAAATTCATCTCCATACACCGCTTTCAGAACTTCGTCTATATCTTCTCCGGGGTCGGGCCCGACAATCAAAGGGTCGGGGATACGGTTGCCCAATTCGTTGATAATGGGTTTGGGATTCCCTTTTTGAAATCCCAAAAGCACAAACTTTTCAGGGAAGGTTGTCACCCTGGCAGCCCCGGACCATTGGGTAAGTTTGGTGTCGACGTCCTGTGATTTTGGAAATACCAAAAAAGCGACCGTTACATCCGGGGGGACCGCGGTTTCTTCTCGCTCATCATCGATGTTTTGGGGCGTGTACGCTTTGACAAGCTGCTGCGTAGTTTCTTCGTCGCCTCCGGTGGCACTCGCCAGCGTCGTAAAGGCGACTTCATTTTTTTCGGCATCGCCTTTTGCCAGAAAAACCGCTTCCCAATAATCTTTGAGTGCGTTTTGTGTGGCCGCGTCAGCTAATTCTTCCGTTGCAATAATCAGCAGGACATCGGTTTCACTATTGCGTTCAGGAATAGCATCGGCGTTGCTGGGCCGGTAATTTTGGGTTATCCAATACGCCCTGCCGGCATTCAAAACCCCCATCAGCTCCCGCCAAGCGCCTTTTTCTTTGTTTTGGATAAACGGTCTTACCGGCTCGCTGCCGGCCTTTCCGGCTTTCCACAAGTTGGTCCAGTAATTTTGGGCTTTGGTCAATTCCGCTTCCGAAAGAGTATCATCAAAGGTGTCGATGGAGCATTCATCCGGAAAGACCCGGACCCAAAGTTGGCGCTGGTTAACTCCGCTTTCCAACTGTATGATCTTGAAGCGGGTTTCCAAACGAACCGGAAAAAGTAATACCGGAAAATCGTCGGAAAATTGTTGGATATGCTGGCGCGGGTCGGTGAAAGGAAGAAAGGCTTCGAGCAGACCCGCTTCCGTTTCAAGAAATTCAGCCAACCGGGATTCCTGACTGGAAATGATTCCTTTCAAATCCCGTTCCTGCTGTAACAGGGCTTGGAAAGCTTCACTGTTTTCGCCAAAACTCCGGTTGAGTTTTTGCTTGGTCCGATCCAGTTTTTTCAGTTTTTCTTGAGCACGGAAAAGAGCTTTTCTCCCCGCTTCCCGATCCTGGCGCGCTTGCTGTAACTGAGTTTGTAACGGTTTAAATTCCGGCATCATTTATATTAGGTTTTTAAAGTTAATCTCTCGGCAACATTTCCGAGGCATGCACCGCCACCAGCACCGGCACTTGATATAGAATGTAAGCCAGCTCAGCAGAACTCATGTTTGCATGCCAGGCGATATCTGCATCTTCATCTTGTTGCTCTTGCTTTTCACTATCCTCCGGCTCTAAGGGTTGGTCGGCTGTAATGGATTGAGTTGCGGCCGTGATTTGAATAAATCCGCCGTTTTCAACTGCCGGCGAGAGGTCGTTCCAACTCAAATCATTCCACACTTCTATCCTTCCTTGCGCATCGATATTTTCCCCGTTCCCAATATCCAACCCGAATCTCGGTTCTCCCGGACGCTCTTTGATGCAAAAAAACCACCCCGGATCATCCCAGGTAACCCCTTCTTCTGCACACCTGGCATCCACGGGTTCATCTTCCTTGCCGGTGCCTCCTTTGGCCTCACAAACGGTCAAATCAAATCCGAAAAAGTAAATGTCCGGTTCGACCTTGGCTTCGTAAAGCGGCGATTTGATGATATGTCTTGGCGGATTGGCTTCCTCTTCAGGAGTCAGTGGCCGGAGGTCGCGTTCTTTGGTAACGTCAATGGCGCCACTATCACCATCCACGATGGGCTGGCCCTTTTCGTCTTTCCACACCGCGCGATGGGCATAGATGACAGCATTGGGATATTTTTTCAACAATTCGCCGCGAATGACCAAAACAACTTCCTCTTCATTTTCTCCTTCAGTTTCCCGATTGTCGTGGTCACCTAAGTTTGAGAATTTTGACCAAAGGTGCAGGGGCGGAATATCCCGGAGTTTTTCTTTCAACTCCACCGGACTGAGCTCTTCCGTATCGTGAAAACCCCTGGCTTCCCAGAACTGCCGGAAATAACTCCCTCTTTGGTCGGTGGGATATTCACGCCAGAGCAATTCGCGAGCAAACTCGTGGTTTAATCCCACCAAGTAGGATTCAATGAAATTTTGGTTGGTTTCCAAAAGGGAAATGCTGTTTTGAGCGATAAAATTGATGTTAGGCAAAAACAATTCCGCTGAGGTTTCCGCCAGTGGTTTGTACATGGGCAAGTCAATCTCGGGATAGGCCATGGCCTCTACGAATTCCTCTTTCAACTGTTCGCTGATCCGTCCCGGAATGACCACATGACCCCAAATCCACTTGGGCACAGTCAGGTCGGGATGGACGGTTGCAAAAACGACCTGGTTAATCGCCGTGAGGTTTAGTCGCGGTTTTTCAGGTGTCGTCCCCAGCCTGGCGGATTCCTGAATCATGAGATTGACATCCCGCAAAGCCCGTTTGAAGCGCTTGGCCTCTACGCTATCTTCCTCGCCGGTCGTCGGTGTAAAGTCTTCATCCGGAGTGGAAATCCGGAAATCCGGGCTTTTGCGCAGCTCATCCACCGATTCAGGGGTTTGATTTTCTTCCAAAACGGAGTTGGCGTCTGCGATCTGTTTTGTCCAACGATTAAGCCGCCAATAGGCGTAGACCAATCCTGCAATGACGGCTATGCCAATGGTGACGACTATTCCACCAGGACTGAATAGGAGCAATAACAATAGAATGATCGATGCTAAAATGAGCGGTATCCACTTTAGCCAGGCGTACTTGCCCAGCAAATCACTCAAAAAGTCAGGAACGTTATCCGGTTTTAAGGTCTTCGACAAGTCTTGCAAGGTATTTGTACCAGTCGGGATTTCTCTGGGCAGGGCGGCGCTTACGGCGCCTTCATTCACACGACTCACCAGGTTATTCGCTGTGATGTTCGCATCAAAAGTCAATCTTTTCAACAACTTCCCTCTTGGCTGCAGCGACTTCCGCATGGGAGCTGAAAGAACCGCACGCGGGATTTTACTCTGATTGACCTGATGAAAAACGGTAACGCCCTCATGCATCACTCTTTTTTGCAGGGGGGCTGCCAGCGTTAACCATTTATCCGGTTTTTTATCTTTAATGGGTTTCAAATGGGTTTGATGCCAAACCCAGGAAACTTCCTTCGCCAGTTGCGCTTGTCGAATTTTTTTGTTCGCCTCCAACACGGCCCCCACTTGTTCCCAAGCCGCCTTCATGTAATCTTCCTGATTTTCCTGCACGACTTTGGTACCGAAGCCAGCAGCCACTCGCCATCGTGGGTCGAGATTGAGCTCATGCACCCAATTATCGTTCGGGGCGACATCACTGCCATCGCGGGTTTTTAACAGCCGTTGCGTCAGGGCATGCCACCGCGCATACAAAGGCGCCGTGATGAGCGGGTCCGGATTTTGACCGATGTCGTATTCTTTCTCGGGGTGTTCGGCTGTTAGCTCTTCGCTGATTCCCGATTCACTGTTCGCTTGTTGCGCGCTTTTCTCTTCGTAACTGTCCGTCAAATTAATAAAAGCGGCGAGGTCTTTCTGAAAGGGATGCGGATAGGGTTGGGTATGGTTTAACGTGGCCCAATTGCGGTATTTTTGGACAATTTCGAATTCATCTTCATTATAAAAAATGTCCGGAATTCTCAGCGCCCCGCCCAATTTTAAAATTCCTCCTAACTTTTGCTCGTCGGCTGCGTCATCAGCATCAACTATCCCCCGGATATTGGCGCCCGGTTTTTGAACATCCATGTCGCGCAGGCCCACCCGGCTATCCACCGGTTTGGGCTCGAGCAGCCGCACAAGATATTCAAAATCCCCCACGGTTCCGGTTCGGAAATACCATCGGTGGTAATAAGGTATTTCATCCGGCAGGACCGCATCCGTCCAAGCCAGTGTATCGTAAGCACCCGCTGCCGAGGAATCTTGCCCCAGTCCCGCCAGCCTGCCGCTCTCAAAAACCGGCACCAAGAAAGCATGGTAAGCCGCATTTTCCTCCAGTTTGCGCGGACAAACAATCCTGGAATAGGCCATATCAGGATCGTTTCTTAACACGGTCTCTAATTTGGATTGAATATCGCCGGAATGGGTCGATTCAAAGTCGGTCCCGATGAGATTCTTATTTACGTGAACGTGCGTCCAGGCCCACAACTGATCGGATGGAGGCAGTTTGGCGGCATCGACTGAAGTGATATAAGGCAAGGGCCGGTCTTTGATATTTTTGCCGTCCTTAAATTCATCTTCCTTTAGTACGATGAGCATAATCCAGGGAAGCAGACGATGTCCGCTGGGAGTCAGCGGTGAATAGCGCCAAGGAAAATCTTCATCGTAGAATTCGATATATGGCAGGTAGTTTGGCTCGAAATTGGTAATCCAATTTCGCGGCTCTACTTTAATGATGGCTTTACGATCTATGCCAATAATGTCGCCCGGGCCATAAATTTCAATGTTTTTAGTGGGGAGGGGTTCAGTTTTTGTGCCTCCATCGACCTTTTCACCGCTAAGGGTCAGATCGACGGGAATAGTAGCCCGAATGCCCGTTTGTCCGGAGATTTGGTTGGCAATGCCCTGACGAAGCCAGGGCAAAAACGTATAAGTCGCAATTTCACTCATACGGCAAGTTCAACCTCTGTGTTAGGGATCACGTGCACGTTGTCTGCCAGGTTAGGATGGCTTTGGATTTGCTCCTCCATATATTCATGGGCCTCTGCTTGGCTGGTGAAAGTGGTGGCCTCCACACCTACAGGCATGTTGTTCGAATCATACACGACTGAATATTGACTGGGCTGTATTTCAATGACTTCCGGAAAGGGCTGCAGTCGATTTTTGTGGTGCAGCGAGAGCTCTGATTTGGTCACGGCATTACCTGTTAGAAAATGACCGAAAAGAAAATCATTCAATAATGCAAATCCGGAATCAAAAAATTTCAAGAAACTCTTAACGTGTCGCTTAAAATTATTATCGATAATGATAGTCTCATACCGAATGACCCGTTTCGTCGCTTGACTCGTTTTCATCTGTTCGCCGGCAACGGCGATTTCTATGCCGCTGTCCAAAGGCTCAAAAGCCGGCCTGGACAATCGCTTGGAGTCATCCAAATCTTTGAATTGACCGATGGCAAATTTTTCTTTTACTTTGGCGATAGAAAGATTCCCGCCACCGGGTAGCGCTGCATCCACAGACAACCGGTTGACATCGGATGGCCGTTGGTTACCCACCTTATCCAATTTGAAATTCACCGGGATTTTTCGTTGGCTGATGCGTAATTTCCCAACCGGATGCAGCACCAGTTGCTCGGTATCGGCTTCTCCCAATTTTCGGAGAGATACGAGAATGTTGCTGCTCTTTGGTAATACGGCTTCCCAGTTTGTGAGAGCGTTGAATTCTGTTTGCAAAAGCGGGAAGACTTCGATCGGATCGAGGATGGTCTCCCGGCTTCCTCCCCAAGTGTGTTCAAACGGAACGGAGATGCTAAAGAAGAAAAAGCTGATCTTGCCTTTGCCTTTAATGTGCCAGGGAGTGGGACCCTCCAGCAAGCCGCTAAATCCGACGCTAAAGAACCCAATACCAAATACTTTGACCGATAAGCTAAAGGACAAGCCGAAGCTAAAGAAGAAGGGATTGAACTGAAACAAAGCGTCAAATCCCAGATGCCCTGAAAGGTTGAACACACTCAAACCGAAGTACAATTCGGCGCGCGCCCCAAACTGCACGGAATTAGAGGTCACGGCAAAATAGCCTTCAATGCGTACCCTGGCCCAAGACTCGTTCAAAATACTAACGGCAATTCGCGGCGGCTCAGGGAAAGGCAACGGCGGTGGGCTGTACCGCGGATGGAAGCCCCCGACACTAAAAACAAAGTTGGCGTTGTCGCTCCAGTTGACCAACACCCCCATTCCCCCCTCCAGGGTCAGGAATAACACCCGGGAGTCGAACAACTCAGCGTAAAACCACAACAACTGATTGGATGGCTCGACCCGTCCGATAAAGTTGACCTGCAGGCGCAAGATATCTCTTTTTTCGTCCGGCAAAGCCACTTTAACTACACCTAAAATGGTAATCGTCACGTTGGGGAATTCTACAATCACGCCCAGAGAAACGCTTATCAAAGGAGGCGTACCCCAGCCGATTTTCGCCATCGGCCCTACTAAGAATATCTCCAGGTGAGGCGGGAAAAACCGCCGCAAATCGCTGATTATCCGCGGGGCATTGGCGACCACGTCTTGCGGAAACATGACGCTCTCTACTGCCCCGGTTCGGATGCCTTCTTTTAACGGTTCAACATTCGCGATACGCTTCAAACCCAACAAACCGCCCACGCCCAACAGGGTAAAGCCGAACCCAATTTGAATCCCCGAACCGAATTCCACGGTAATGATGACCAGCAGCGAAAATCCTTTGGAGCCATCGGGCAGGCGGGTGGTTATCAGTCCAATGGCTTTTAAAGCAATCCACTCGCTGAATACCAGCTCCAACGCTCCGGCGTATTCCTCGCGGTCAGTGTCGAAAAAGAGGTAGCCGCCGCCTTTGACAGCGCCGGCGTCAATGGCGAGACCGACGCCGTTGGGGGGTTTGAAGGCGAGAGACAGGTCGAGCGGTCCGAGATTGCCGTCGCCGTCGGGCGGAAACTCGAACCTGGCCTTGAGGCCAATGTTCTCCACTACACCTTTAAGAACGGAGAAGTCGCCCTTGATCGTTGCCGCGAGTTCCACGGGAATGGTGGCAGGCTCATCGCCCGCCGGCGGTTGCGGGCGAATAGCAAGCATTGCTGACTGAATCTCGATTGGCCCAAGCTGTATATGAATCGGCAGGCTGATTTCCAGCCCTGCGCTGCCGCCAAAGTATAGACCCTGAGTGGTTGAAAAACCGACCGTCAGGTCAAATTCAATCTTCATGCCGTCTGCTGGCAAAACACTAGCAAGGAAACCATCAATCTGGTTGGGTGCCGGATTAATGACGATCTTACCCTCTTCCAGCATAAATTCCGTGAAAACCTCGTATTTCCCACCAGTATGAAAGCGGACACCCCCTTGGGCCGAGGCGCCGGCAATTTCCAGGCGGCTGGCGGTTGGCGAACCGATCAATACGAATGGCGATCCAGTCTGGACAAGGCGCAGAAAAATAGCAAGCGTACCGGATACATTCGAAGGGATGCCAGAATCGAGGCTCGTTAGGAATTCGACATCGCGGTCCGGGCGCACGATGATGCCGATACCGCCAGTCAAATCTATATTTGTCTCGAAACCTAGTTCTAGAATATCGGTTATATTGATTGTCTCGCTTAACTCCACGTTGGCAAATGGCAGCAACGCAAAACCTGGCTTATCAACGGCAGTTTCGGGAAGCAGATAGAGCCCAATGCCGGCGTTGAACTGCGCGGCATCCGAACTGTCTTCAATGAGCACCAGGCGAAGCGCTGTATCGAATGCCTCATCTGGTTGCAGTGCCCCGTTACTGAGGTGGCTAAGCGTAGCCGTATCAAGTGGTTGCAGATAAGGCTGGATTCCCCAGGCCGTCAGAAGCGCATCGGCATTCGCCATTAGACGCTCGCCTGAAAAACCAGACTGTCCCCACTGGTAGCTGTTTTTAAAAAAGACCAGCGGATCGCTGAATAAATGCTGAAAATCGCTGAAAGCAAAGATCCGGCGAATAAAGGCCAGACGTGATCCCTGGGCGGGAATTTCTTCCAGGCGAATGATTCCCAGAGTCGTCAACAGGTAGCCCCAGCGGGGCTGGTGGTTCAGAAAGTATTCCACTAGCAAGTATTGGGCGAGCTGGCCGGGAAACTCCTCTTTGAAATCATTGGGTAAACCCGCCGCGGTCTTGAGCCTTTTAATGGCCTCGAAGGTGGCGCGGACTTGCTCAAGCAACTGCGTAATCTGCCCGGCATCAAGGGAGTCACTGGCCTCCACCAGGTCAAGCGCCTGCCCTGCAGCTACTCTCAGGTTGTCAAGCCCCACGGGGGGAGCGGCAAAATCCCATCCGAATTCTTCGAGGAAATCTCTCAGCGCTGCAGGAGAGGCAAAAGCAGAAGTCAGCGGCCCAAATGCAAAGGCCAACTCCTCGCCGATAACGGCAATGGTGTCGCGTTCATCTACCATGGCGATGCTCAAACCGTTTCAAAGAAGCGCGCGTCGCTCACCACAAGGCCGTTGGTGACAGCCGCATGTGGCGAACCGGCGTTCGGATAAAAGTTAAAAATGATATTCCCGGTGGCCGGGTCAAGGATCGGCACAATCACCGTATATTCATGCCGCTCACCGGTACAAACTAACCTCCTGCCGTTCCGCCCAAAATTCCAATTGTAACCCTGTATAAAATCAGCGACGGAACGATAACCCCATCGTTGGTACTCCGGAAAGTCATGATTGGCATCAAACCTGGGGTTGTTATTCAACGATTGATCTCGGGCGGCCTCCCGGGCTGCCCTGTTGGCTGGAACATCGGCGGCGCTTGGAAAAGCGATAGTATAGACGAACTGGTTGGTGCGGGAGCGAAATTCTTGAAGTGCTGGGATAGTCGAGCGGCTGCCAATTTGCTGACCCAAGTTGACGTTAACGGTTTTCCGGTTGTTGCGATTGATGCGCGTAGGGAGCCACTTGTTCCAATCCGCAGCAGGTATTGCGGAACCGTCAATGCGTGTAAAATTGGCATTGCTTTGAAAGTCCGCAAGTGCTGCCGCCCTGTTGGCAAAGGCATTGGGTCGAATGATCTTAAATTCGTATTCCATGGCCTCCCAGACACCATAGTGCGAATGGTAATATAGCATATGAAAATGTTTCGGGGCGGTGACATGCACGTTATCCCCTAGTGCCTCCTTCAACTTAACCAGGATTGGTCTGGCTTTACCGATATTGCAACCCTTGATATGAAATGAGTGGGTGATCGGGTCACCTGCATTGTGTCCGATCGTAGCATCTGGAATTGCGATGGACTTGGCGGCATCGGCGATGGCATCCTCGAGCGTTTCAAAAACGGTCGCACCATTCTGTCCCGGGAACATAGGAATAAACAAAAAGCCTTCATCATTGGCATGAGTGCCGATCAGCAGGTCATCAATGGGTCGGGGAATCGCGGCGGAGGTTGAAACGTGATTTATAAACTGACGCACAGTGCTGCGGTTGTTCCTTTGAGCGATCAGCGTAGATTGAGGCCTTCGCTGAAACATGCGGCGGACTCGCCTATCTTGACCTGTTGTGCCCGGTGCAAATGCATAATTCATTTGTAACATCTTTCCTGTTTACTAACACTTCTCACCTGCTTTCACGTCTCACCCGACCGACCAATGAGAGGAATCGGAGTTTTTGCATGCTAAGAATGCGGAATTCAATTTTTCAAGACAATCCGATTCCATCGATTTCTCTCGTCCGTCGAAGGGCCTAATGACGGTCCCCTGAAATGATCTGATAACAGAACTGAGAAATCAAGCAGAAGCATGTCCCTTTGTTCCCACAAATTCATGTAACTCCCCGAAAGAAAAACGTTATGAAGGCCTAAATGGAAGTTTTTGCAACTGATGAAAGTCTCTAAGATGCGGCAATGTTAGGTGGGTTAGTCGAGTTGCTGTGTTTGCTTATTTAGCTAACGGAAATTTTTTAAAAGATGCAAGCAAAAATTAATCTTTTTTTGTAACCGGTCATTTAAGGGAGGGGAGCGGTGTACAAACGTCAGCTTGCTCGGAGTGGGGCGGCACAACACGCTGAAAGCGTGAACACCCAACGAATGTCCCGTTCCTGAACGGCACCCGTAACTGACAGGTTACTCTTTTTTTGAATCGAGGGGTTCCTCCGGCTCAAACAATTTCACGATGTCGTTTAAGTGCTGCTTCAATTCGTCGATAATTTGTTGATTGTTTCCATCTCTGAAAGAAAAGTCTAATTGTGAACCGGTTTTTTTTTGTTCGCTTAGCTTTTTGTCCAGTTCTTGCCGGGCGCCCTCAATAGTGAATTTATCCGTATAAAGTAACTTTTTGATCAGAGCAATCGTATCGATGTCATGGCTTTTGTAGATTCGGTTTCCGGCTCGATTCTTAGTAGGCTTTAATTGCGGGAATTCGCTCTCCCAATACCGCAGAACATATGGCTTTAAAGACGTAATTTGGCTAACTTCGCTAATCGAATAATAAAGTTTTTTTATATTCAAATCTTTCATCGATTTGAAGTTAGAATGAGAATAGAAGAAAGGTTTGCTACAATCGAATATAAATCAAAAGGGTAAATTAATCAAGTAAATATTTAGCGAGATCGGATATATTGTAACAGAGTCGAGCCGTTTGCACAGGATGTGATCAGTTTTTGCTTAAGATCATCGCAGCGCGACCAAAAGTTATTCACTAACTTTAGTTTGAAAACCGGTATCGATTCAAAGCAATACACACCCCGTCTGAATAAAGCGTAAGGAATTAATTGCGTCTGATAGGAGCTGTGACCCAAAGTACAACCTGATGCATAGCCCGCCATTTTCACAAATCTAATCACCCGTGCGTCATATTTACCGAAAGGATACGAAATGGTCTGTACCGAAGCCTGAATTTGATTCTCAATTTCCAACTTGGAACCATGGAGTTCATTGAACAATTCCCGTTCTGCAAGCCACTTTAGGTTCGGATGCGAGACAGAATGCGAGCCGATTTCCCACCCCTGTGAAGCCAGAAATCGAATCTGATCCCAGTCACAATGTCTTGATTTTGAGAACAGTTGATAATCCCAGGTATTCCAACGCCCTGCGTATTTCGTCACCACAAAAAGAGTGGCTTTAAAACCGTACTCCCTGAGAATTGGAAAAGCGTAATCGTAGACACAGCGGTAGGCGTCATCAAAGGTCAGGGCAATAAGTTTTCTATCTGACCTATGCCGGAATTTGAACAATTCTTCAATAGTAACAGATTGGAAGCCGGCCTCTACAAGAAATTGAATTTGAGATTCGAATCGGGATAAATGAACCCGGGTTACAGATAAATCAAAATCGTCTTGGATTTTATGGTACGCAAGAATAGGGATGAACATCGCTCGCGCGGGATATATCAATTTTACTTGATAACGTCTTCTAACGGTCTGAACGGCAAATCAAATGCTTCAGAAACACCCATAAACGTTATTTTACCAAAGGCGATATTCACTCCAAAACGAATCTCAGGATTGCGTTTGACGACTGCCGGGAATCCTAAATCCGCAATCTGCATAACATAGGGGAGTGTTGCATTTGTCAGCGCGATGGTAGAGGTCATCGGAACGCCTCCCGGCATATTTGCTACGCCGTAGTGGATCACATCATCGATTTCGTAGACCGGGTTTTCATGGGTTGTGGGTTTTATCGTTTCAATGCATCCACCTTGATCTACTGCCACATCAACGATGACAGAACCCTTTTTCATGAGTTTTAACATTTCCCGAGTGACCAGCTTAGGGGCCTTGGCGCCGGGTATCAGCACAGCCCCAACTAACAAATCTGCATCTGCAATCGCATGTCTAATATTTTCTGGGTTCGACATGATGGTGATGACATTCTTCGGCATCACGTCGTCCAAATAGCGCAATTTATCGAGATTGATATCTAAAATAGTCACTCGTGCACCCAAGCCGGCTGCGATCTTTGCGGCGTTCGTTCCCACGATGCCGCCGCCGAGTATCACTACGCTTGCAGGTTCAACCCCAGGAACGCCGCCGAGCAGGATACCCTTACCACCGTAAAGTTTTTCTAAATAGCGGGCGCCCTCCTGAATGGACATTCGTCCAGCAACTTCACTCATGGGAATTAAGAGCGGTAGATTACCTGACTTATCCTGAACTGTTTCGTATGCGATACCGATACATTTTGTCGCGATAATGGCCTCGGTGAGCTCACGTGAGGCGGCAAAATGAAAATAGGTAAAAACGATTTGGCTCTCACGAATTAAGCTGTACTCCTGCGGTAAAGGCTCTTTTACCTTGACAATCATATCTGCCTCTTGATAAACCTCTTCAGGTTTATCGAGGATTTTCGCACCAGCTTTGCGATAGGTCTCATCCCTAAAACCGGACCCCACTCCGGCATTCTGTTCTACTAAAACCTCATGACCGCATTCCTTGAGAAGTTCGACGCCTGCAGGAATCAAAGCGACTCTGTTTTCATTCACTTTTATTTCTTTAGGCACTCCGATTTTCATGTTAATTGTTCCCTTCCTCCCGGAATTGATTTGGGCTTAAGCACGGTCGTGAATATTCGATTTTCGTGAAAAAGTTCATTGGCAACATCTATAATATTTTGCTGGGAGATTTTTTCGATTTCATGAAGTGTATGGTCTAAAGTAAAGTGGCGGTTTAAATAGATTTCCATTTTTGCTAATCTGCTCATCCGGCTCGAGGTGCTTTCCAACCCTAACATCAAATTTCCCTTGAGCTGGCTCTTGGTTCTTTTCAACTCTTCCTCAGAGACAAGCTCATTTGTGAGTCTTCGCAGCTCATCATGAATAAGATGAATAGAGTCGTCAATTTTTTCCTTATCCGTACCAATGTAGACGCCGAATAAACCAGTATCGTGCATAAAGTCAATAAAGGAGTAGACCGAATAAGCGAGTCCGTGTTTTTCTCGAAGATTCTGAAAAAGACGCGAGCTCATACCCGAGCCCAGCAGCGTGTTCAGGACTAATAAACTGAATTTCTTTCGATCTCGATATGAGTAGGATTGCGTGCCCAGACAGACATGAGCCTGTATGGCGCCGTTCTCAATAATATTTTTACCGAAAGTCAGGCTGCTCGGTGAGATAGGTGTGCTGCTGCCGGCGTTGTTGAATTTTTTAAAATGAACGTTAACTAACTCTACTAAGTTTTCGTGGTCGACGTTACCCGCGGCAGCAATTACTAAACTTCCAGTAGCATAATGTTTTGATAAAAAACGGGAAATATCATCGCGGGTAAATTTTAAGATGTTTTCGCGTTTGCCAATAATTGAAAAGCCGAGAGGATGGTTCGGAAACAGATCGCTCATAAAGAGATCATGCACAAGATCTTCAGGGCTCTCGTCAAGCGCGTTCAGTTCTTCTAAAATGACCTGTTTTTCTTTCGCCATCTCTTTTTTATCGAAGATGGAGTTGATGAGGATATCAGCCAAGATATCGACGGCAATAGGCAAGTGCTCGTCTAAAATATGTGCATAATAACAGGTGATTTCTTTACCGGTAAACGCGTTGAGCTGCCCGCCCACCGACTCGAGACTTTCAGCGATTTCAATTGCTTTTCGTTGTCTCGTGCCTTTGAACATCATGTGTTCAATAAAATGAGACAGACCATTTGTTTGCTGAGTCTCATTGGCAGCCCCTACTGTGAACCACACGCCAATAGATACAGAGCGTACGTATGGGATTCTTTCGGTGACAATACGAATTCCGTTGTCGAGTCGAGTTTTTCGGAAATCTGCTTCTGATATTTTCATTCTCAAAGAGATGGTTATTTTTCTAATAAAGCTTTTCGGCTTAAGTCCAATTTTCCGTTGCTCTCAACTTTTAATAATTTGACTTCGAGCTCCTGACCAACCTTGAGAACATCTTCAACTCGGTTTATCCTGTGGTGCTCGATTTCGGAAATATGTAAAAGACCCTCTCTGCCTGGTAAGATTTCAACAAAAGCGCCGAAGTTGGTAATTTTTTTGACTTTTCCCAAATAGACTTTCCCTTCTTCTGGCAGTTCAACAAGGGCCTCGATCATCTCTCTGGCCTTTTGATTGACGCCCGCATCGACCGAGGCAATCGTCACTGTACCATCATCATCAATATTAATTGTTGCCCCGGTTTTCTCTGTAATGTCACGGATGGTTTTCCCTCCGGGACCGATGACGAGTCCGATTTGATCGACCTCGACTTTGATGTCGGTAATTCTCGGAGCATACTGGGAAAGCTCTTCGCGCGGTTTTTCAATGGTTTCGTTCATGATTTCGATGATTTTTATACGCGCCGTACGCGCTTTTTCTAAGGCTTGCAACATGACTTCTGTTGGAATTCCCTTGATCTTGATGTCCATTTGGAAACCGGTGATCCCATTTGCCGAGCCGGCGACTTTAAAATCCATATCCCCGAGATGATCTTCGTCGCCGAGGATATCCGTCAAAACAAAAAAATCATCGCCTTCTTTGATCAGTCCCATCGCGATTCCCGCAATAGGCGTCTTTACAGGAACGCCCGCGTCCATAAGCGCCATCGCTCCGGCGCAGACCGTGGCCATAGAAGAAGACCCATTCGACTCTAAAACATCTGAAACAACCCGAACGGTATAAGGAAACACGCCCTCTGCCGGAAGCGCTGGTCTTAACGAACGCTCGGCCAGGTTGCCATGACCCACTTCCCGGCGACTGGTACCTCGCAAAGGACGGATTTCGCCAACACAGAAAGGCGGGAAATTATAATGCAGCATATAACTTTTCCAGAATTCTCCCTCGAGCTCATCCATTTTCTGCTCGTCCATTTTTGTGCCGAGTGTTGTTGTCGCTAATGCCTGAGTTTGTCCTCTGGTAAAAAGCGCTGAACCGTGTGTTCTGGGAAGGATTCCAACTTCGCAGGAAATCGGCCGGATATCATCAAGGCCGCGACCATCGATTCTTTTGCCGGCAGTGACGATTTGGTTTCGAACCAACTCCCGCTCGATTTCATGAATTTTCTCCGGTATTCTGGCAAGGTTGTCGGGGTAGTCTTCTTCGGCTGCGGCAGCAATATCTTCAGATAATTTTTTGATCGCGTCATTTCTTTCTTTTTTATCCGATATTTGTAGTAATTCCCTCATCTTATCCGTCGCTTTCTCCGCGATATCTTTTTCTAATCCTTCCGGATAGCTCACAGGATGAATCGCCCTTTTCGGTTTACCTGCCTTCTCGACTATTTGATTTTGTAAATCTAACATGTGGCGAATCTTTTCATGACCAAAGTTTAACGCTGCCAAGAGATCAGACTCGCTGACTTCATGCGCCTCACCCTCGACCATAACAATGGAATCCTGGGTAGCCGAAATCACAAGCTCTAAATCGCTATTCGAGAGATCGGAAAAGGTAGGATTGAAAACCAATTCTCCCTGGACTCGCCCAACCCGAGCGCCGGCGATTGGATCAACAAATGGAATATCGGAGAGCATCAAAGCCGTGGACGCTCCTGTGATGCCGAGAACGTTGGGGTCGTTTTCTTTGTCGGCTGAGAGGATCCACACCATGACCTGCACTTCGTTCTTATAATCCTTATCAAAAAGAGGACGAATCGAACGATCAATGATACGAGCGTTCAAAATCTCGTTTTCACTCGGCCTTCCTTCTCTCTTAAAAAATCCACCGGGAATTTTCCCCGCTGCGTAGGCTTTCTCGCGATACTCGACAGTTAAGGGGAAAAAATTCAAATTTTCACGGGGTTCGTCAGAGCCTACAGCCGCCACGACCACTCTTGTGTCGCCAAGACTCATAAGTACAGCGCCATCTGCTTGTCTTGCTAGTTTTCCTGTTTCAATAGAGTAATGTTTCCCATCTAATTCTAATTCTTCTAAGTGAATCATCCAAATACTCCTTTAAGTAAGGCACATATAAAGTCTAAAGATAACGAACGGAATAAAGCTGCGTCACTCTATCTTCTAATGCCAAGTTCTTCAATAATTTTTCGATATCGGTTAATGTCTTTCTTGATCAAATAATCTAATAACCGCCGGCGCTGTCCTACCATTTTTAACAGCCCACGACGTGAATGATGGTCTTTCTTGTGCTCATTGAAATGTGGATTCAGTTCATTAATACGTTGGGTTAACATGGCAATTTGAACCTCTGCTTTACCCGTATCGCTTTCATGCGAACCATATTTTGTTATGAGCTCTTTTTTTTGCTCGCTTGTTAAAGGCATGATACCTCCTTTTGTTCAAAGTATTCTCAAACTCATTTCTTTATCTTTTGATAAACGCGCTTGAAGCTCTGCAACGTTTGAAAATTTAATTTCGTCGCGAATGCGATCTTCAAAAGAGATTTTTATTTTCTCACCGTAGATGTCGCGATTGAAATCGAAAATATGAATCTCTAATGAGTGTGGTGCCGAACTGAAAGTCGGTTTATTTCCTATGTTCATCATGCCCCGGTATTGTTGCTCACCCACAGAAACATAAACTGCGTAAACTCCATCGCCAGGAATCAGTTTTTCTTTCACTTGGGGCTCGATGTTGGCTGTGGGATAATCGAATGTCTTTCCACGTCCCTCCCCTTTTACAACGATGCCGGTCAGAAAATAGCGATACCCGAGCAGTTCACCGGCTTCTTTCACAGAACCTTGCAACAGACTCTTTCGTATGCGAGTGCTGCTAATGGTCTCGCCGTTGTGCATCAAACCGGTGACTTCTTGAACAGAAAATCCCAGTTTTCTTCCCATATCTAAAAGAGTTTCAACATTTCCTTGCCGGTTTCTGCCAAAACCATGATCGTATCCGATCACAATTTCTCGACAACCGATCTGCTCAAACAGAATCGTAACAAAATCTGATGAGGTTGTATCTGCAAAATCGCGTGTAAATGGAATGACAATAAGATTATCCAGGTTTAAACTTCGTAATATTTCAATCTTTTCATCGACGGTTGTCAGTATTTTCAATTCGGGCTTATCAGGGTTTCGTAGGACGAGTTGGGGGTGAGGGTTAAACGTGACCAATGTTGTCTGTGCGTTAAATTCTTCAGCCCGCTTGTGGAGGCTTTCAAGAATATAGCGATGACCGGTATGGACGCCATCAAAAGTTCCAACAGTTAACACGTTGTTTGGGTTTCGATTAACAATGCGGGTATCCCAAGATATATTCATCTATACTTTCACAAAATCGAATGAGTCTTAACAACGAAATCTGAAACGGACCAGGCATCGTCGATGGTATACTGTCCGATTCGCGTTCTTGTGAGATCTTTTAGATAAGCCCCGCACCCTAATTTTTCGCCGATATCAAAAGCCAAAGAACGAATGTAAGTCCCTCTCGAACAAATCACTTTGACGTTCAAAAAGGGGTTTTGAAAATCCAACAGTTCAATTCTGTAGATATGTACTTTTCTTGGCGTCCTCTCCACGACCTCACCACGCCGGGCCAATTCATACAAACGACGCCCATTTTTCTTGAGAGCAGAATACATAGGAGGAGTTTGGAAGATTTCGCCGGTAAAAAATTGACAAACCGTGACGATATCTGAAAACGTAATGTGCTTTGTACCGGGTTCGGTCAGCATCACGCCGGTTCGGTCGTATGTATCGGTTGTTTTCCCAAGTTCCATACATGCGAGATATTCTTTTTCCAAATGCATGAGCGACTCAACTCTCTTGGTCGCTTTACCGGTACAGATTAATAAGACGCCGGTCGCAAACGGGTCCAAACTTCCGGCATGACCTACCTTCTTGACTTTAATGTGAGATCGAATTTTCTTTACGACGTCAAATGACGTCCAATCGACAGGCTTGTTGATGTTCAGTATTTTCCCGGTTTCAAATTCGAGCCTGGATATCCCGGTTTCAGTCGTTTGATCCGGTATTTTAGGAAAAGGGGCCGTCGTCATTTCTTAATCTGCTTCAATAGTCTCTCGATTTTTTGTGCATAATCGACAGTATCATCTTGACTGAAATCGATCTGCGGCACATGCCTTAAATCGAGTCTTCGCCCCAGCTCCGACCTGATCCAGGATTTTGCCCGGTTCAGGCCCTGTATCGCTGCGTCTTTCTCCTGCGCACTTCCAATGACACTGACATAGATTTTTGCGAATTTTAAATCGTCGCTCAATCTGACTGTCGCAATCGTGCTCATTCTCATAGCCGGATCTTTCAGATCGTATGTTATCATTTTGCTGATTTCTTCACGCAGTAACTGTGCTACCCGTTGGGAACGCTTAAAGTCATACATTACTCAATAAACTTCAACTATATGATTAAGGACTTCCAGTCTGACATTTGAATCGAGAAATTTGAGGACTTCACTCATCGTCATGTCGATAAATTTTCTCTCGTTGGTTATCATCGAGATACCCAACGAAATTCTCTGCCATTTATCGTGATTTTCAACCTCACTGACAGAGACATTAAACTTGTTTCTGATCTTTTTTTTTATACTGTTGGTGATCATTCGTTTCGATTTTAGTGAAAAGCTTTCTGGCGCAAATAGTTCGACTCGACAAACTCCTACTAACATTCCAACCGACTTGTTTTTGAAATGAATATTGTTAGCTCAACTTGCGAGCTGTGGAGACTTTTTTATAGGTCTCGATAATGTCGCCAACTTTGATATCATCAAAACCTTCCAAGCTGATACCACATTCGAAGCCGGAGGCGACATCACGCACATCTTCCTTAAATCGCCTCAAAGACGCTATTTTCGATTCGTTAATTAATTTGTCATCGCGAAAAACTTTCGTTAAATCATTACGTGCAATTTTTCCCGAGAGCACGTAGCTTCCTGCAATGGTACCAATTTTAGGCACCTTGAATGTCTCACGGACTTCAACCGATCCTATTAGCTCTTCGGATATTTCCGGATCGAGGAGTCCTTCCAGCGCGGATCTCACGTCCTCAACAGCGTCGTAGATAACATTGTACAGCCTTATGTCAACGTTCTCTTTTTGAGAAAGGTCGCGTGCTTTCAATGAAGGTCGGATATGAAATCCTATGATGATAGCTTGCGATACTGAAGCCAGCAAGACATCTGATTCCGAGATTCCACCAACGGCTTTATGGATGACATTCACCGTTACTTCATCAGTCGAGAGTTTCATCAGCCCATCGCTGAGCGCCTCAATTGAGCCATCGACGTCGGCTTTGATGATGAGATTCAATTCTTTTACACCGCCAGATTGAATCTGTTTCGAAATCTCGTCTAAAGTTATATGGCGCTTACGCCGGAAATCCTGCTCCCGTTTGAGCTGCTGGCGCTTGGTGCTGATGGCGCGGACTTTTCGTTCAGATTGGCCAACAACAAAAGTATCGCCTGCCTGCGGCACTCCCTCAAACCCTACGACCTGTATTGGCGCAGATGGCGGCGCCTCTTTCACCCTTTTTTTACGTTCGTCGTACATAGCGCGTACTTTGCCGGAATATTGACCTGAAACGAACAGGTCACCAATTTTGAGCGTTCCGTGCTGCACCAAGACTGTGGCTACCGGCCCTTTACCCTTATCCAACTTTGATTCGATAATAATACCGCGAGCGGATCGCTTCGGATTGGCTTTCAATTCGAGAACGTCAGCCTCTAATAGGATCAAGTCCAGAAGCTTATCAACGCCTTCTCCGGACTTAGCAGAAAGCTCTGTACATTGATATTTGCCACCCCAGCTTTCTATCAGAATGTTATGCTCGGACAATTGTTTTTTAATCATGTCCGGATTTGCTGTGGGTTTATCGATCTTGTTGATCGCAACAACAATAGGCACGCCCGCTGCCGTAGCATGATTAATCGCCTCGACAGTTTGCGGTTGCACCCCATCATCGGCAGCAACGATTAAGACAACAATATCTGTGACCTGGGCGCCACGAGCACGCATAGCCGTAAAGGCCTCATGACCTGGTGTATCCAAAAATGTAATTTGATGCCCATTGACTGAAACTTCATAAGCGCCGATATGCTGCGTTATACCTCCCGCCTCGCCAGCAATAATGTTACTTTTTCGAATATAATCCAAGAGAGACGTTTTTCCATGATCAACGTGACCCATAATTGTAACAACAGGAGGACGCGGTTCAACATCCTCCTCCTCACCATCGTTATTTTCGTCATCAAATTGATCTATCAGTTCTGTGCCATACTCTTGTTCAATCTCGACTTCATAGCCGAATTCATCCGCAACCGCGATAATAGAGTCAACCTCTAAACGCTGGTTGATCGAGACCAACATTCCCAATTCAAGACATTTTTTAATGACCTCATTGGGCTCGACATTAAGGACATCCGCCAACTCTGCCGCGGAAATAAATTCACTGACTTTGATGACAGGATCGACGCCATTTTCAACTTCTTCTTCGCCGTCTGTTTTTGTCTTTCGTCTGCGGCGCTTTGGCTTCGTTTCATCCATTGCCGCTAACGTTTGTCGAATAGACTCTGTAATTTCTTTTTCGCTTATCTTTCTTTTTTTCTTCTTTTTACCTTTTTTCTTTGCAGCTTTGGTCGCCTTTGCGGCCGTTTCAGCAGGAGTTTTTTCCGGTTTATCTTCTGTTGCTTTCTCTAATTTACTCTCGTCAACTTTGTCACCTTCCTCAGCGACGACCTCTTCCTTCTTTTCGTCTACCTCGGCTTGACCAACCGTTTCGACAATGACTTCAGCAGTCCCAATCTTCTCGATTATTTTTTCCGGGACTGCCTCTTTCTTCTTCTTGACTTTTTCCGATTTCTTATCGTGCTCAGCTTCTGCTTTCCTTTGCTTATCTATTTCTTTTTTAGCCTGGGAAATGATATCCACAACAGATGGCTTCTCTTCTGTTTCTGCTCTTTTTTCCTTCTGCAAAGCTTCGGTTTCTCGAGCAGGAACATCAACCACCTTTTCTGAATCTTTTGCCTTTAATTCTTTTGCCTTTTTGGCAGATTTGTCTTTTAATTCCTCTTCCTTTTTCCCCTTGACCTTCTGGGGCCGCTCTTCCGCTAATTTTGTAGCAAAACGAATTCTCTCCTCTAACTCCATGCGAGCTTTATTTCGACGCAATTCTTCAAGCATTTTTTTCTCTCGAAGCTTTTGCCGAAAATCAGAACCCGTATCAGTAGCGATAGCCTCTACTTGATATTTTTTACAGATCGTGTCATAAAGTTCTTCTGACACTGCACTCATTTGTGTCGTTACTTTTTTATCCATCGTACATAAAAAATCAATGACGGCCTCGTTGGAAATATTTAACTCACGTGCAATGTGAAAAACTCTACGCTTTTTACCCAAAACTCAAGCTCCTAGTTTATTCTTCGCTATATTCATCAATAACTTCGAGAATTTTCTGAGCGGTTTTTGCGCCAATTCCTGGGATTTCCATGAGTCCGCTCAAGCCGGCGTTCTGCACATCTTCAACAGTAGAAAAGCCGTCAGCTCGAAGCAGCTTCAGCACTCGATCCGTTAAACCGTCTACGTCAGACAACGGAGCGCTTTTATTGGAACCAAGGGCGTCCTCCATGATCTTTCTATATTCCGATTCTTTTATGATCTCTATCTCGAAGTCCGTTAACTTCGAAGCCAAACGCCGGTTTTGCCCACCCCGGCCGATCGCTAACGAGATCTGATCATCAGTGAGAACCGCTATCGCCTTCTTCTTTGCCAGATCCACAATGACCTTATAAACCTTTGCCGGACTTAAAGACCTGGAGATGAAAATACCGGGGTCGCTATGCCAATTTATCACATCTATTTTCTCGCTGTTCAACTCCCTGCTAATGGACTGAATACGTATTCCTTTCATCCCCACGCAAGCGCCGAGCGCATCGATGCGTTTATCGTTTGAGACCACGGCAATTTTAGCCCGGTCGCCTGGTTCTCTGGCGACTTTTTTAATTTCGATGATACCGTCATAAATTTCGGGAACCTCTAATTCAAACAATCGCACAAGAATTTGCGGATCAGCACGAGAAACAATAATTTCCAAGCCTCTATTGGTCTTTTCGACAGACTTGATAATTGCCCGGACATGATCTCCCCTTCTATAGCGTTCGCTCGAAATTTGTTCTCTACGAGGCAGAATCACTTCGGTTTTATCGATATTTAAATAAAAGACGTCACGGTTTATTTGTCTCACATCCGCGACGATAATTTCACCCAGCCGTTTTTTATATTCGGCATAAACAATATCTTTTTCAGCATCTTTTATCTTTTGATTCAGATTCTGCTTTGCTGCAATAACCAGTCGCCGGCCAAAACTCATCGGATCGATGATTTCCATAAATTCGTCGCCAACCTCGAGATCCGGTTCTATTTTACGTGCGGTTTCCAAGTCGATTTCGGTAACGGCATCTTCAACTTGGTCGACGATGACTTTGTTTTGATAGATTTCGATATCACCTTTGTCCATACTCACAAAAATATCGAAGTTGTCGGCGCTGCCATACTTCTTTTTTATAATGGAGAGAATGGTACTCTCAAGGATCTCTCCGATAAGTTCTCTTTCTATATTCTTCTCTTTTGCGATTTGCGAGAATGCTTCGACGATTTCGCTTTTCATATACGACGAGTCCTCCAAGAATAAATTACCACGGTAGAGTTAACTGGCCTTTTTTAATGAATGAAAACGGAATTTCTTTTGTTTGTTTTTCCCCTGCAATTCGAACCGACTTATCATTAACAGATGTAATGACGCCTTGAAATTCTTGAACTCCGATGTCGTCTTCAAAGGTAAGCTTAATATCTCGATTTAAATTTCGGGTAAAGTCAGCAGGTTTTTTCAGGGGACGCGACACACCAGGTGACGAAACCTCCATTCGATATTTTCCGGGAATCACATCTAAAATATCGAGATCATCTGATAGTCGCCGGCTAATTCTCTGACAAAGATGTAAAGTAATCCCTCCTTCAGGTATATCTACAAAAAACTTGAGAATCAAACTTCCGGGTTTTCCCTTAATATCCAAATCGACTAAATCGACGCCTTCCTCTGCCAATGTGGGAGTCACGATTTCCTGTAACTTTTTGCTTAGCGCATACATGATTTTCAATTAGGCAATAAAAAAGTGGGTCAATTGACCCACTTCATTGCTAATATAGTAAAATTATTTAGTTATTGCAAGCAATTTTTGCCATAGATGTCACACATAACACAGCCCCGAATTGACTACAGATCGTTTTAGGGATTCAATTCCGCCAAAAAAATCTCGGCATCATTTTTCTTTTGTGAGCTCGAGTAGTCTCGAATAAGGGTCTTCAGAACTTTTGCTGCCGCGGCTGGATTGCCGGCAAGGGTGTAACACCTGGCTGCGTTATATAAATTCTCCGCTGCCATAAAACTTTCGCTGTATTTTTCAGCGGTTTTTTCGAACATCTCCGCAGCTTCTGCCGGTTTTCCTTGCTCCTCGAGACAGGCGGCGACACCTGACATAGAAGAGGTCAGAAGCAGTTCATCTTTGCCATTATCGAGGTATTCACGGAATAAACGCTCTGCTTCTTCGTATTCCTGCAAATGATAGCGTGAATTGGCAAGATAAAACAAGCCAATGGTACTGCTTTTCGTGCCGCCGTATGTATCCACTAAGATTTGCAGTTTATCAGCGGCGTCTTTGTAGTTCGCTTTTCCGAACTCTGCTCTCGCTTCGGTTAATATGATGACGGCATTCTGCTCTTTTTCCGATTGTTTGCCGGAATAGATGAGAAACATCACAACAAGAGCGACAAAAGCGAAAGCTCCATACATAATATAACGGCCGTTCTCTTGCAAATAATTTGTCGCATTGATATAAAATGTCACGAACTTATCTTCTTTGATCTGTCGCTTGGTTAATCTTTTTTTGGCTTTCAGCATATTCTCTGTTTCTCCTGACTCTTCGATTTACATAATTTAATGTTTTTAAGGTGCCCCTAGCAGGACTCGAACCTGCGACTCACGGTTTAGGAAACCGCAGCTCTGTCCGAACTGAGCTATAGGGGCAAATCTTGCAACGGCAATGTAGTCCGGTAAGCCTTTAAAAAACGATCTTCATTATAGTTATTCTTTGTCATTAATTCAAGTTTTTTTTGTCGGAGCATATT
>JBHHWX010000011.1:0-28433 GCA_046756745.1 bacterium
TCACCCCGTGAGATAATATTTTACAAATTTCAAGACTGTTTTAAGGCAATGATAAATTTTTATGATCTTACTTCAAGGTACTTTTGTTTATCTCAAGGGGTCAATTTCTTCAGCCTGGCTTTGGCATCAAGTAACTCCGGCAATTCCTCGTCGGCGTCTTTCCAGAGCTGTAAAAATATTTCATAATTCTCAATGGCCCGTTTGAAGTTGTCCATCTTTTCATAGATTGTCCCAAGAAGGTAGAAACTTCTTGAATACATAACCGCACGATTTTGATTATAAACAAAATATTGCTGACATTTCTCAATGGACTCAATAGCTTTTTCATTTTGCCCAGCCTCTAACCAACCTCGGGCCAATTCACAGCCCACTGAAACTCTTGTACCTGGCCAGCTCGAGTCAAATGAAATTTGAAAATTCTTTAGGGCAGCCTCGTATTGACCCGCGGCTCGCTGGCTATATCCGTTTACAATGTTATCGAGAAAGGGGATCGCAATTCCTAACTTATTGTTTTCGAGATCAGAAGCCTTTTCGAATTCCCCTAATTTCAGGTAGGTGTGAAACAGGGATCGAGAGAAATTAAAAACTTCGAAATCTACTAATTCTAAGCCTTTCGTCAGCGCTTGTCGTGCCTGCTGTTCATCGTTTCTGCCAGCAATGAGCCAAAACGCTTGGTTGATATAACTCATGGCCAAGTCGGTTGTGTCCCTTAATTCTTGATCGATCTCGATAACTTTATCAGACATATCCAGCACTTCATCAAACCTGCCCATATAGGCGTAAATCATGGCTAAGCTGTTATATCCTTCTCTTTGCTGTCTTAAGGGGCGCGAGGTCTCAAGCAATTTTTTAAATTCGGCCTCGGCTTTTTCATATTCATTTTTGAAAATGTGAACTTGTCCGACGCCAATGATTGGCATCAAGCTGTTGGGAAACAGGACAAGGGCGCGGCGATAGGTTTGAAAAGCATTCTCGAAATCGCCTTTGCGATTATAAGTAGCAGCGAGATAGTCGTAAGCGTACTGGTTTGTGCTCCGTGCTACATACTGTTTTGAAAATTCTAAACCCTTATCATAATGACCCATGGCCCAATAGGTCCAGATAATATGCCCCAATGCCCGTTCAAATGCAGGATCCAACTCAAGGACTTTTGCCAGATGGGTTTCCGCTGTTTGATAATCCCCGCTATGATAAGACAGGTCGCCAATTTCGAAGAGGGCGTCCTTTTCGTTCGGATAAGACTTAATGACCGCTTTATACAATGAAATGGCTTCTATCATTTTATTATCAATGATCGCCTTCAGAGCTCGAATCAAATATTGTTCTTTTTCCGGCACTTTCTGAATATGATTCATGGCCTTCTGAATCCATGGGTTCGCATCTTTTCTTAAAAACCAAATACTTGCGTAAGCGAGCTGGTAGTAGGCAAGGGCAAAGGTGGAATCTATAGCAATGGCTTTTCTAAGCTCGTCTTCTGCTTCCTGAAATTTGAGTTTATTGATGAATTGCTTTCCCAAAAAATAATGCTGATATGCCTCCAGACTGGTGGTGGTGACTTCGACTATGTTCTGTCGAGTGTTCTGAATTTCCTCTGCTTTTTCCTTCAATCTTTTGCGGGTCTCCTCAGAAAGCCGGTCAATGAGAGACGGAATGCTCTCCTGTCCCTTGCCGTCCACTTTGGTTGTGAAAAGATATTCATTCTTTTGGGGATCCAGTACTTTCAAGTCAATAGTATACACCTGGCCGAACTTGCGAATGGAAGCTATGGCCATGGCAGAGACGTCAGCTTGTTGGCAAATTTCTCTTGCCAGTGTTTCGTCGATGCGATCGACGTCTTCTTTGTTCAACTGTTTGAGGATGTCGAACATTCGAGAACGGGTGAGCACGGAAAGCCGGCGGGATTGCTCTAAAGCGGTGATAAGCAGGCCTGAGAGGCCATCCAATTCCTTTTCATCGGTTTCATTCACAAAATCGACCACCGCAATAGGAGTGCGTTCCGGTATTTCCGCTTTTTTGAACAAGAAAAAATATCCGGAGAGCATCCCTATGGCAATGAAAAGAACAGCGACTGTCATACCAAATATTGTGAATTGTTTTTTTGGGGTTGCCCTGGCGAGAACTTCTCTAAAGGACGTGATTCGCATTTTTGAGGGTTTTTGTAATCGAAGCAGGTCAACGAGCAGCTCATCCATGTGCGTATAGCGTCCGGACGGTTCTTTGGCGAGACATGTGTTGACAATTTTTTCCAACTCATTTTGTACGGTGGTTCGAAGAGCCGTTATCGGTTCCGGATGTTCATTCACAATAGAATAGATAACGACCGAGTCATAATCCCCTTGAAAAGGCAACCGCCCGGTTAACATTTCGTAGAGAACCACACCTAAAGCCCAAATGTCGGTGCGAGTGTCCACAGCTTTGCCTTGTGCTTGTTCAGGAGACATATAAACGACTGTCCCTTTCGTCACACCGTCCTTAGTTACATTTTGTCGCAAGAGCTTTGACAGGCCGAAGTCGATGATTTTTACGGAGCCATCTGGCTGAACAATGATGTTGGCGGGTTTAATATCGCGATGAATAATGCTCTTTTCATGGGCCTTGGCCAGGCCCTGGGCAATTTGAATTGCAATGTCGATTGCATTTGCCACCTGCAATGTACCACTTGCTACTTTCTGCTTCAGCGTCTCGCCTTGATAATAGGCCATTGCGATAAACATCTGGCCATCCTCACTATCGTCGATTTCATAAATCGTGCAGAGGTTCTGGTGATCCAGGGAAGAGGCGGTTTGAGCTTCGTAAATGAAGCGTTGATTGGCTTCATCGTCGCGGGTCAAGTAGAGCGGCAGAAACTTGAGAGCAACTGAGCGTTTGAGCTTGGTGTCCTCAGCTTTGTAGACAACGCCCATACCGCCCTTGCCTAGTTTTTCGAGGATACGGTAATGCGATATAATTGAGCCAACCATTTTTACGTCTCTGTTATGAGGAGTGTTTCGCGCAGAAATCAAGGCGTGTTAATATATATTAACATCTATTAACATAGACTTTTTAGTTCTAAAAAACAAGAATTTTATGAAAGCGGTTTCTATCCAGAATGATGACGGAGACAGCGGCAGAAAAATTTTTAGCCGCCGGTCCGCCTGATGATAAACCATCAGGCTCCGAGATGGAAGACGACTGAAGTTGCCTGAAATAGCCCCGACGGATGTCGGGGGTTGCATCTCGTAGCTGGAGAATTCATTTTCCAGCGGGAACGGCGGCGGGCGAGTCTCTGCGTCGCTCGGCGGGGACGCCTTCGCTAAGAGGCTTTAAATCGCGCTTTTTCGAGTTTTCGGTTAATCAAGAGTTAGAAGAAAAGTCAGTTGCTTAAATCTACACCAGAGCAAACTGCTCCATACTCGGTTCAGCTCAACAATACCAGGGCTCGTTTAAATAGGGAACGGCTGTCCTCGAACTATAAGCCTGCATCTGCGGCACAGGATCTGAGATTCCCAAAAAAGAGTTGGCGCAGTCCCATATCTTTCTGAATATTTCTTTTCGGGAAGCCTGCTGCTTATGCCCAGAGTTGACAATTTCTTCTACCCGTTGCTGGAGCTCATCCACCCGCGGATCCGGGGTGCGCCAGGGATAGCAAAGCAATGCCTTATCAAAAGGGGCTATCACAGCTTGCGTCTCGGTCAATTCGAGTAGTTTTGATCCTTGTGGAATGAGCAAGCGAATCGCTAACTGTACCGGTGAAATATTATCGACTAAATAGAACTGTGCCAGCATCTCCAATAATTCACAATAACCGGCGAGAGTGGTCCAGGGCGTAAAGGAAACAAAGGTAGGATTGAGAGTCAACCCAAGCTCATCAAAAAGTTTGACAACCCGGACAAAATCTCCACGCGAGTGTCTTTTGTCAAAAAAGTTGAGGATGCGGTCGTCGATAGATTCCACCGCGCTGGTGACGATAGCACAGCCGGTTTGCTGTAAAAGAGGCAGGTGCCGGGCGTATTTCAATAGGTGCTCGATTTTGATGGTGACGTCATAAGTTAAACGAGGAAATTCCCGGTGCAGAGCGCGTACAATGGGCAGAACATGCCCCGGCCCGTTAAAAAAGTCGGGATCCCCGAAAGTAATATGCTCGGCGCCGGCTTCGACCTGCTGACGGATATCGGTTAAGACTACCTCCTGCTGGACGATCCGGAATTGACCGTTGTAAACAGGAACTATGGGACAATGGCGGCAGAAGTGTTTGCAGCCGCGGGTCGCCTCGACGTAGCCCACGACCTTTGAAGGTGCCTGCTGATGACAGAGTCGTGCATAACGGGAAAGCGGCGGTAAATCGTGACGGTCAGGAGGAATGAATTTTTGACGGTGCAGCGAAATTCCGGGTACAATGTGCTGCGAGGACGAAGCGTTCGACTCGCCATTCGAAGGCGCCGCTTTTATACGAGCCAGGCGCCTGCTCAAGTCGACTAAATCTTCTTCAAACTCTCCGCCTAAAATTGTATGGGCTCCCATTTCCCGCAAATACGGCTCGTTCGTTGGAGCGTAAAGGCCGTAAAAACAAATGTGTGCTCCCGACGCCAAGCCTCTTATGCGATCGAAAAGCTGCAGGGCCAGCCGTGTGGCGGTGTGCATGGGAACATAGAAAGCGATGAGTTCAGCCTTTCTAACAACGCTGTTTTGTAAAGGGACAAGAGCGCAATCGATGCAAGTGACTTTGTGCCCTTCACGACGCAGCCAAGCCGCGGGGGATGCCAGTCCGAAAGGCTGGCGGCCGATCTCATAAGTTGAAATTAATAAAATATTAATCGATGTAACCTAACCCGTTTGTTGAAAAACTCTGTCAGGGTTCATGCTATGCACTATAAAGAGGTGATACATTTTTCTGAATACGATATACAGATTTTTTTGTAAGACTCTAACCCTGACAGAGTGATAAATCAAGAGGACATTTGATTGGGCAATAATATTGTGTACGGCGCCGGAAAAACTCATTCTCCAGTCGTATCCTCAAGCGCTCCTTTGATCTCTTGCACCTGGAGCCGGAGACTGTCGATTTGATTTTCGAGGATGAGATTTTGGGATTCCAATTGTTCGGTCTTTAACTGCATTTCCTGGCGGAATCCCTGGTCCAGAAGGACCTGTTTGTTGGACTGGTATCGGAAGAACGACACGATAGCCAAAAAGATCAGTCCGGCGAGAGCGAGCCAAAAGACGACGGCCTCCGCGGTATTGGCAAATAACTTGATTTTGGCCGGATTCTCCGGCTTCAAGTCAAATTTTGGAATCAATGTTATGGCGCTCCTACTGCGGATCAGCCGACCGCATCACTTTCTTCATAATTGGCCGCTGCCATCGCTTGAGTTTTGCGTTCATCGGCTTTGGTAACGTGATGCATGACTTTACTCCCGAAATAAAATGCCAGCATCATTTGGAACGCCTCGATAAGTTTTTCAATGGATTTTTCCAACCCGGTATCTTGCAGACTCACTACCTCCATCAACAGGACGATGAACAGCAGCGACAACGTTAAAATGCCCCTAAAAATTCCCCTGGGCATGCCAAAAGTTTCCTTCTCATAAGGGTTGGGACATTCTTTCGTCCAAGCGCCAAAGGTATATTTGCGCAGCAGCTTGTAAAACAGAATAGATATACCAATGAACCAAAGAATTACCAAAGCAAAGATGATGACATACGACATGCTTTTTGGGGAGATGTTGGCCCACATAATTTGATCCCTCCGGCAAGTATTAAGTTAAGAACAGCGACTTATTCAACTATGCAGCTCACGTGCTGCTATTCAAAGCTATAAGGCAACCGCACCGACTAAAATTCCAACGAGGATTCCAGCCGCGCCTGTGATAAATACTGCACGTTTTAATTTGAGAACTTTCACTTCCTGCTTTTCTAACTCGATATCGCATTCTTCCCAGTCTTTCTTATATTTTTCGTATCCTCCGCGCAGCTCCTCTACGATACCGCTTTTCTCTGTGATAATACTGTTGAGTTTTTGAATCTCTTCATCTCGAAGTGAAACAATTTTTTGGGTGTTCTTGAGCTCTAAACTGTTTTGCAGACATTTATCGTACTGCCCGCTTTTTAAAACCCAGAACAAAGTATCGACGGCAGCCGAAGCTTTGAAGTTCTTTCCTGGTTCGAGTGGATGGGGGTACTCGGTTTGGCTGTGTAAAAGACACGGCGCTGAAACCATCATCACCACGATAAAGAGGAACTTATTCATTTTAAACTCCCGTTCTTAGAATGTGCGATTCCCACAGCCCTTCACTCTAGAAGCGTGGACGGAAAGGCTCCCTTCTTAGCGAAGGCGTCCCCGCCGAGCGTTTTGTTACCATGAAGTCTGTGACTAAAAGCCCTCGGCGAGACGCCTTGGGGCACGTAGCCTGGACTTTCCGGCCACGCTTCTAACCCCCTAATAGATCTTGTCCCAGTTTGCTTTTTGCCGTTGCTGACATGGTGTGGATCTGATTGGACATGTTTTGGTTTTCCGTTTTAAGCTCGTTTACCTGGGTGTGCAAGCTTTCTATTTCGCTGACCAAATTGGCGATGTTTTCCTCGCGTTCTTGTATGCGGCTTTCTAACTGCTCTTGAAATTCGTGCTCCTTGCGCCGTCTTTCTTCATGTTTTTTGTGAATCTTTTCCTCGCTGCCAAACAAACTCATCACAAATTTAAACGGCGCAGCGAGAGCGGCGACCAATATGGTCAGCGGCTGCCATGTGATAATACCAGCATTGACCAAATAGATTAAACCACCCACAACAGCGATGAGAACAAGGCCAATTATGAGTTTTTTCATAGCGCCACCTCGTCTTCTAAATCGACAAATTTTTTCGCAACCCAGCCCTCAATCTCAGTTGAGACCCGGTACCAGTCGTCGTCTTGTTCGAGAACTTTGACTTTTTTACCTCTGACCAGCGCATCGGCAACTTTTTTGCCCGAACGATCAGGCTTGGCGCGAATGTTGAGTTTACTGGCGGCCACGGTTCCGTCCACTGGAAAACCGGCGATTTCATCCTCGTCTTGATCCCGGCTGGCGCGAAAAATTCTGTCGCGCAGCTTATCCAGTGGAAAGGCCGGCCCCGGATCGACCTTACGGCCGGGTGAAATTTCTTCGTGCCCGAGAATCTGTCTCATGTTGTACTCCTTCACCAGAACCCGGCACATGTCGTCCACGACCGTGATCTGCTCCTCAGAGTAACGATGCCAATGTTTCACTGTTGATTGGTTGCGGTGAACGCCGGCAAAGACTTCGCTTTCCGGGTACACTCTTCCGAACCAGGATGTATAGACCGAACCGTTTTTGTCCAAGAGACCGGCGTTGTCGATCTCGATGCCGATGGAGTATTTGTTGAAACCTACCCGGCCTTCGTATGAGCTTTTCCCGGCGTGCCAGGAGATGATATTAAACGGCACGAGTTGCGTGATCGTCCCGTCGCGCGCCACAACAAGATGAGCCGACGCTTTGATGTTTGGGTCAGTGAGGGTCCTAATTGAAGAAGCTGCGCTTGAGCCGGCCGTATAGTGGATGATGATCGTATCCGGATTGTTTTCTTTGTAAGGCCCGCTGGTATTGGGCGATTCGACAAAATCAACGCCTTCAAATCGATGATTCTTTATTTTCATCGAATAATTCCTCCAATCCAAGCTTTTGAATGAATGAATAAATCTTTTCTTGCGGGATTATTGGATTTCCCCTTTACATCTTGATTTGACTTGGTTTCGCCTGTGCGTGAGGTGATGGATGGAATAAAGAGATAGGCAAAAATAGCACAAAGAATTTCATTAGTCAAGAAAAAAATGAAAATAAATTCACATTTTTCTCATATGAAGTTGACATTTGAGCTTGTGCGAAACGATACATTCAAAAACGGTTCAAGTTCGAATAATAGCGGGCGTCCTTAATTTGCTCATAATCTTTTGAATCAGATGTTTTTCTTCGGCCTCGGTGGCCCTGAGGAAATAGACTCCCGCATAAAAAATGACCACCGCAATCACGATGGCGATGGTTTCAGCCAGAGAATCCACATGTAACCAAAAATTGACAACAGAAAATACGGTTGCTGTCACAGCGGCCGTAATGAGGGGCCATAGCAGAGCATTGCCAAAGGGGTGCAGCTTATAGTGTCGATAACCATAAAACAGTCGAGCCATACTCAAAAAGGCATATGCTGAAAGCATTCCCACGGCAGCGCCGGTGATTCCAAGCTTCGGAATCAGAGCCACGGACACGACCCCATTTATCGCCAGCATGGCAGCGACCAATACGGTATTGAGAAATGTTTTCCCAGTCATGATAAGCAGGGTTTCAGAGCCGATGAATGTGCTTAACAGACTGTGTGAAAGCGCCAAAACCATAAGAGCGCTGGCAGCGATTACGGCTTCTTTGTTAAATAAAACCAGCAATTGAGCCGGGTAGAGCACGATTACCAAGAAGGGAAGCAGAGATCCCCCTAGCAACCAACGGGTTACGACAACGTAGTTTCTTTGCAAGCGCGTCTTGTGTTGATTGTAAAACAGCTCTGAGACAATGGTTGAAAAAATGGGTTCAAAACCCTGGCGTACCCGTTTGATTATAGAAATGATCTCAACAGCAATTCCATAAAATCCGGCTGACGTAGAATTTAATAAGGCGCCGATGAGCATGATATCCAATCGAGCTGCAGCCAGACCTAAGAATTCCATAAGCCCCATAGGAGCAATGTATCGTATGGTTTCTTTTTTGATGGCTCCCGGCAGCGGCTCACTCTGCCACCCTAAATGCCGGTATTTGCGAAAAACGACAAATGCGGCCCCGATAGCGGCCACGAAGCTGGCGAGAATATGTGCGGTAACCAAACCGACCGCCCCTAAGCTCAAAGGTATCAAAGCTAAAGTCGCGAGCAAAAGCACCAAAGGCTCTAATGTTTGACGGATCAAAACGTCATATTTCATGGTCCTGAGGGCCTTTGTTGCAGCAAGGAAAAGATTGGTCAAAACGGCAAAAGGAAGGGCTATTGACAGAATTTTAACCGGGGTCACAAGGTTCGTATCTTTGAAAATTTTCAGTGCGATGGTATCGCTAAGTATGAATACGATTCCGGCAGCAAGCATACTGAGCCCAAGGGCGATGCTGATATTGAATCGCAAGATGCCGAATATCTTGGCTCTTGTTTCTTGAGCGTCGTCTATGTTAAATCTGGCGATGTCGCGAATGAGATTACGATCAAATCCCCAGAGACCGAATTTCGAGGCGATATCGATGACACTCCATGCCAGTAGATATAAGCCGAGCGCCGTCGGTCCATAAATGCGCGCTGCAACGAGAACGAAAATCACTTTACTGATTTTCGCAATCATACCTAAGTAATTCACCAGAGCGCCCTTGATCAGATCTTTGGCGTCTTCATGGTTCGGCAGATCGATTTTTCCCGTACTTTTATCAGGCATGTTGTTTGATGTCGCTCTCTGTCGTTTCCGTCGTCAGTGCAAGAGGTTCGATTCTCTTCATTTTTCTTTTTATCGTCACGTAAAAAAGCCGCATGGTATACCAAACGGCTGTCAAAAGCATCCAAAAGCTGATGGTATAAAACGCTTCCCGTCCAAATCCTAAGATTACGCCGATGAGAAAAACCCAAATGTTGTTGTTGATACGACCGCCAACCAAACGTATCGCCCGGTCGATTTTTTGATAGTCATAGATTTCGGTTCCGTGCAGTTTATGAAAAACTCCGGGCACGATCCGGCATACAATATAAGAAATCAATAAAATGATCCCAAACTGCCCTGCGGTCGAACCGACATCTCCTCCGGAAAAATGCCACCCTAAGGCTACATACCAAAGCCCATCGAAAATCGTATCTCCGATGTGGTCGAGGAGGTCGCCGTATTTACTAAATCTCAAAGTCAGCCTGGCTAACTTCCCGTCGATACCGTCGAGCACCCCTTTGATTGCAGCCAAAATCGCACCGGCCAGTAATCGTCCTGTAGAAAACAGATACACAGTCAAGATCGATAAAACGATTCCAAGGAGAGTGACCTGATTTGGGGTAACGGGTGTCGGCGCTAACAATCGTGTGCCGGCAAATTCAAGAGGCGGATGGATGTATTTGGCGACAAAGTCATTCACTCCTTTATGAACTGCCCGGCGCAAAAGTCGATCCGCTTTTTCTAAATGCTCTGACTTCTCGATCAGTAATAGAAAGGGCGCTAAGTGAGCTCTGAGATTTTTAATATACGTTTCAACATTTGAGAGATCAAGATTTGGGATTTTTGAAGCGTGCACCGCCTGCTTCAAAACATGGGTGAGTTTTCCTGGAGGATTTTGGCCAAATAATTCTGCATCCGAATTGTGCACAACCGCGCTGCTGGCTGAGGGCCTCTCATGCGGGGACAGGACGGCTAACGAATTCCCGCCAGTGATTAATTTGGTCAGTACCCGTTTGTCGTACAGCCCGTGTCCTTCTAAAACTAACACCGGGTGGTTGTTTTCCTGCAGATTGTTTCGCAGCGATTCGAAAGGATCGGAGTGATTGGCTTTTACAAAAGTTGTTTCTAATGTTTTTGGCAGGGGGTGAAAGAAATGTTTTCGTGGTGCGTTGCCCTCAGCGATGAGTACGATCGCTTTCTCAAAGCCGAGTCCGTCTAATTGTTTTAGATTCCGTTCTAATAAGGTAAGGCCCCATAATTCCTTGTTTGCCATGAGGTGCCGTGCGTCGATCCAAGCTACTTTTACCAGAGCATTTTCTCCTTCGGTTTACCGATCTCTCTCATCTCAGCATCAACTAAAAACATAAATTTAACTCAAATATTGGTCAATTTCAAGTTTTTTTTTGGAGCCGTATCTCTTGTTGATCAAACTTTTTAATTAGATTTTATTTCGTTACATTAGTTAGAGCCGTTTTGAGAGGACTATCCGGCTATGAAAGAGCAATTCGTAAAAGTTGCAGACCTGGCGCAAATCAAAGACGGTCAAAATAAAGTCGTTTATTTCCGTCAGAAAGAAATCGTGGTTTTTCATATTTAGTGTCTGTACAAAAACTGCGTTCAAAAATCCATGTTCTTTTTTCATTTTTTTCTGCGGGAATCAATGAAAATCAGCGTCCGAAACACTGGCACGTTAATTGCCAATATCTTCGGGACTTGAGAGATTTAAAATGTATTCGCATATTAGGCGCAGTCATAACATTCGACTTTGTTGCTTTCATAAGTCTTATATTAATAAAGAATAAAGATAAGTCATGATTCTGTTCAAAAAAAATCGTATTGGTGTGCCGATGGTTTCCCTTAGGCAGTTATTACACATTAGTAACCAAATTTTGAAATAGCGGTGAGGCAAAAAAATGATCAGGAACAGCGCCTATCTATTTTTGGCGGGGTTATTTCTTGCAAAATTTCTTTTTGCACAGTCTTCTGTGGAACCTGTGATAAGTACCGCACCAACCGCCGGCAATGCTGACGACCCGGCTATTTGGATACACCCCAGCGACCCGTCGCGCAGCGTTATCATCGGAACGGATAAAGATGCCGGGATTTATGTTTGGGATATGAACGGCAACGAGCTGCAGCACATCGAACAGGGGACCAAAACCAATAATGTTGATGTGAGATACGACTTTCGGCTCGGCGGCCGGTTGGTAGATATCGTCGCGGTCAATTTGCGCGACGCCGGTAAACTGGCGGTATTCACATTTAATCCGGATTATCGTTCTGGAGATGTCTTGACACAAATCGCGGATAAAAACAGCAGTGATAACGATATTCAAAAAGACAGTTACGGATTCGGACTGTATCGACGGCCGTCGGACGGCTCTTTATACATTTTTGAGCGGCCGAAGAAAAAAGGAGCGTTACGACAGTATCTCATTGCAGACGACGGCACGGGCAGCGGCGTGACGGTTTCCGCGGTACGCGATTTGAATTACAGCGGCGGCACGGCCGAGGGCTTTGTCGCCGATGACGAGCTCGGTTTTGTCTATATCACAGAAGAAGAAGAAGGCATCCATAAATATTATGCTGATCCCGACAAAAGTCCCGACCGCATTTTGTTTTTTGCGCAAGGCGACGGCACGGTTAGCGATAGGGAAGGGCTGGCGTTGTATGGCTGTCAAGACGGCGGTGGCTACCTGGTTTTATCCAGCCAGGGGAATTCCACCATTAAGATATATGAGCGTGAAGGGGACAATGCTTTTAGGAAAACCCTTACCCCGCTCGACCACAATGGTAAAAGCGGTTTGGGAACGGACGGTTTGGACGTCACGTCTTCGGCTGCGGCTAATTTTCCAAATGGATTTGTCGTGGTACATGATGAGCATGCTTTTCGCTATCACGTTTACGACTGGGCGCGCTTTGCCGAGGGTGATTTACGGATATGTGTGGATGGCGGCAGCGGCGACCCACCGGTCGGCGATAAGACGCCCCCGGCGCCGCCGAGTAATGTACAAGTGGTTGGGGATAACTAATCGCTCCATATGAAACAAGTCGTCAAAATGCTTTCAAAAAATCAGCGATTATCTGCGTTCATCAGCGTCTAAAATTTTACTTAGTGAACTGTTACGAATCATCAAATATAACGAAGGATTTGCAATGTTACGCCCTGTCTTGTTAATGTTTTCGGTCAGTTTCCTTTTCTGGGCTTTCAATGGGCATTATACTCAAAAATCTCCAAAGCCTAAGACACCGGGCGGGATTTGGATCAGCGTCGAGGACATTCGCAAATGTCCTGCCTCCGGTCCGGCCTGGAGGACGATCAAAAGCCGCGCCGACAGCGATTTCGGCAAAGCAAAGGGCGGGCATAATGACAATCACGACGTGTTTACTTATGCGCAGGCTTTGGTCGCAGTCAAGCTCGACGACCCGGCATACCGGAAGAAAGTCGTGGTAAACATTATGTCTGCGATCGGCTCCGAAGACAACGGCAACGTGCTCGCCCTGTGCCGCAACCTTCTCTGTTATGTCATCGCGGCGGATCTGATCGACTTCGAAAAGTTCGATCCTGAAAATGAGGCAAAATTCAGAAAGTGGCTCACCCGGGTTCGCCACAAACGATTTCGTCAAGGTTCGCTTGTTTCCATACAAGAGAAACGACCGAATAATTTTGGGACGCACGCCACAGCCGCCCGGGCTGCGGCTGCACTCTATCTTGGCGATAAAGCAGAGCTCGAGCGAACGGCGAAAATTTTCAAAGGCTGGTTAGGAGACCGGACTTCACACGCGAAGTTTAAATTTCGTGACCTGTCCTGGCAGGCGGACGCCAGTCGTCCCGTTGGAATTAATCCCAAAGATGCAACCAAGCACGGCCACTCAATCGATGGTGTGCTGCCCGCTGATCAGCGTCGTGGAGGCGGGTTTTCCTGGCCTCCGCCTAAGGAAAACTATGTTTACGGCGCCTTGCAGGGCGCATGTGCTGCGGCGCATATTTTGAATCGCGCCGGCTATGACGCTTGGAATTGGCAAGATAAAGCCATTTTACGCGCTTATTTATGGCTTTACAATGAAGCCAAATTTCCTGCAAAGGGGGATGACCGCTGGCAGATGCCGTTAGTGGATTTTATTTACGGAACCCACTTTTGGGACGGCAAGCCGGTCGCACACGGCAAAAACATGGGGTGGACCGATTGGACGCATGGTCAGCGGAAAGCCAGTCAAAAAAAATCAGCCCCTTCCGGCAAAGGCGCTTCCCCGTCTGGGAACGGGGCCGGAAAAGCCAAAGACGCTCCAGGCCCGACGCTCTGGTGCGTTTTGAGCGTCGAAAAAAAATCAGTTAGTAACAACGCCCCGATGTCGGGGCCTCGTACTTTAAAGGAGATTTTTCGACGGTATTTGTAATTTCGGAAGTTTCCGTTCGCCTCCGAGATAAATATTCATGTTTTGGAGAGGTAAGTTCGATAAAATAGCTATTCACGAGAGAAGCGGAAGGTTAGAGTGAAAATGAAAAACGTGAAAAGGTTCTTCTTCGGGACGGTATGGATAGCGTTATTGTGCGCGAATAGCGACTCTTTTTCACAAAGTGGAATATGGATCAGTTCGGGAGAAATTGCTGCGTTACCGACTTCCGGGGCCGCTTGGAACCAGATCAAGTCCATTGCCGATTCAGATTTCGGTCAGGCAAAAGGGGGACACAATGATAAACACGATACCAACACCCTGGCTCAGGCTTATGTGGCCGCCCGGTTAGGTTTAGAAGGCGCCGGCGTCAGCTATCGGGAACGAGCCGCCGACAACATCATGTCGGCCATAGGCAGTGAAAATAACGGAAACGCCCTTTCTTTGGGCAGAAACCTTCCAAGCTACGTGATCGCCGCTGACGTCATCGATTTTGCGAGTTTCGACCCGGCGCGGGAAGTTGCCTTTCGTAAGTGGATCAGCAACGTTCGTTACAAAGTTTTGGATAGCAGGTGGATCATTGAGGCCAGCGAGAATCGACCGAACAATTGGGGATTGATGACGTTGGCTGCCCGCATCGCCGTCGCGACTTATCTTAAAAAGTATGGAGTGCCAGCAGATGCGTGCCAAGGTCTGCCCGAACCGTGCACGGATCCCGAAACCGAGATTGAGAGAGTGGCCCAGATCTTCAAGGGCTGGCTTGGAGATCGCAGCTCTTATTCGGGCTTTAAATACGGGAGCCTGGCCTGGCAGCTCAACCCGGATCAGCCCATCGGTATCAATCCGAAGGGCGCGACCAAAGACGGACGCAATATCGACGGTGTATTACCGGACGATCAACGACGTGGAGGAGGCTTTAACTGGCCGCCGCCAAAGGAAGGCTATGTCTACGAAGGCTTGCAAGCGGTTTTGGTGACAGCGGAGATTTTGTCCCGTCAGGGATATGATGTGTGGAACTGGCAGGATCGGGCTATTCTCAGAGCGTATCAATGGCTGCACACACCGCATTTTAAAGGCGGCGGTACGTACGAAGCGCAGGGAGATGATACCTGGCAGTTGAGCCTGGTGAACTATCACTATGGCACGGATTTTCCAGCGCCGGTACCGTCTACCGCTGGCAAAAACATGGGTTGGACCGACTGGACGCACGGCAACGGGAATGGCGATCAAACTCAACTGGCCCGTATCGATGGAAAAGTTGAAAACCAGCACACGGCTCAGCCTGTATTTCAAGCCAACTTACAACTGAAAAACGGCGATTCGATACGTTATCGAACGCAGTCGGACGTGAGTGGTTTTTATCATTTCATTGGAATCACTCCGGGTTCTTACACACTTATCTGCAAGAAGGACGGTTTTGAGGATTGGATAGGGAGCGTAACCGTCAACGAAGGACAACAAATTTCCGGACAAAACATTTTGTTGTCGCCAACAATGGATGCGACAGCTCCCAGTCCCCCGAAAAATGTCAAAGTTTCGGAGGAAGGATCGGAGTGATCTCTTAACCTGATTAATTCACAAACAGGACAACATGTGCTTGTACAACATATTGACATTTATGCGATTAGGCTCCCGGAGTAATGGATTGTTGGATTGGTGGCATCACCCAAAACTCCAGCACTCCATTAATCCAATGTTTTTTAATAGCTTTCGGCCTGTTAGCCGTCAAATGGTCAATACAGTTCATGAATAATGCAGGTTAAGAAAGAAGGGTTTGCCATCTGATGAAAGTCGTTACCTTTTTAACTGTTTTAGCGTTTCCGTTGTGGAGCTGGCCGCATGGGCCGCTTGTAGAGCAGATCGCAAACAAAACAAAAGAAATTCAGGCGAATCCAAGCGACGCTATACTGTATCTGGAACGCGGTGAGCTGTACCGTTACCATGAGGATTGGGACAAAGCGCTTGCGGACTACGATACCGCCCTGACTTTAAATCGGGAATTATCTATTGTGGATTTGGCTCGCGGTAAAATGTTTTATGACGCGGGGCTATTTGAAGAGAGCGTCGAACCTTTAGAGCGTTTCCTTCAGAAGTATCCGGAGCATGCGGACGCTTTGCTTGTTCGCGCTCGATCCCGGTTTAAAATCGGACAGAATTTAAAGGCGGCAGAAGATTTCTCAAAAACGATAAAGCTCTCTGCGACCCCTAAACCGGAATATTATATTGGACGGGCGAAAGCCTTGGTCGCAGCAGGACCCGAATACCTTGATCAGGCCGTCCTCGGTTTGGATGAAGGTCTTGACCTCATGGGTCAGATAGTGACCTTGCAGCTCTATGCCATCGAACTCGAAGTTGCAAGAGAAAATTATGATGGCGCGTTAGCGCGTCTGCAAAAAATATCCGCTCAATCTGCCCGCAAGGAGAAATGGCTGAAAAGACAAGGTGAGATTTTACTTAAAGCAGGTAGGGTGGAGGAAGCGCGGCGTGTTTTTGAACAAGCATTGCAAGAAATCGACGCGTTTTCCCTGCGCCGGAGAAAAACAAAATGGATACTGAAACTCGAAAATTGGTTGAGGAATACACTTGATCATTTAGATGAAAATCGGAATTCCAGGAAAGGAGACGGCAAATGAAATCATATAACAGTATTCTTCTCTTCGCTTTCAGTGTTTTCTTATTTGGGTTTGGAATCAATGCTCAGGCTCAAAAAGTGACTCGGGGACCCTATCTACAAGTCGGCACACCTAATAGTGTGATTGTTAAATGGCGTACGGATACTGCGGTATCCGGACAGGTTCGTTACGGCAGCAGCCCTGGGAACTTAAGTTCGGCTGCGAACGGTTCGGGCAGTACAACAAAGCACGAAGTTCTCGTTAGCGGACTGTCTGCTGATACAAAGTATTATTACTCTGTGGGCACAAATTCTACGACTTTGGCTGGAGGTGATGATAAGCACTATTTCATGACTTCGCCAGCCCCCGGTACTGCAAAACCCACACGAGTTTGGCTGTTAGGTGACTCAGGTACAAAAAACAGTAACGCTCGGGCCGTACGTGACGCCTATTACAATGATACCGGTGACCGTCATACTGACCTGTGGTTGATGTTAGGGGATAACGCCTACGCCAAAGGTTCTGATGATGAATATCAAGAAGCGGTTTTCGAAAATATGTACGAGTCTATGCTGATTAAGTCCGTACTCTGGCCGACGTTAGGGAATCACGATAACAAAACCTCCGCAACTCCCGGACCGTATCCCTATTACGAGATCTTTACTTTGCCGAAAAATGGTGAAGCCGGTGGATTGGCTTCGGGAACAGAAGAATACTATTCGTTTGATTATGGGAATATTCATTTCATCTGTTTAAACTCTGCGGAAAATCGTCTCATCAAAACCGACAGCCCCATGTGGACCTGGCTGCAAGAGGACTTAGCCGCGAACGATAAAGATTGGACCATCGCGTTTTGGCATCATCCACCCTATAGTAAAGGGTCTCACAATTCGGATAGCGAAGGTCAACTTGAAAAAATGCGGAAGATCGCTTTGCCCATATTAGAGGAGAGCGGTGTGGATTTGGTCTTTAGTGGGCACAGTCATTCCTACGAGCGCTCATTTCTGCTGGATGGCCATTATGGCGCCTCGAGCACATTCACGAAAAAGATGAAAATAGATGGGGGCAATGGCCAGGAAGACGGCGATGGGGCTTACCGTAAAGCGACATTGGGCTCAGGACCGCACGAAGGCGCCGTCTATACGGTGGCCGGAAGTTCAGGTAAGACCAGCGGCGGAAAATTAAACCACCCAGCCATGGCCGTTTCCCTGCGTGAGTTGGGTTCAGTGTCATTGGATATCGATGGTAATCGACTGGATGCAAAATTCATCGATGATCAAGGAAATGTTCGAGATTATTTTTCTATTATTAAAGGAAGTGAAAATACCGGGCCGGCATCGCAACTGGTCATGAGCTCCGGCAATAATCAAACCGGTTTAGTTGGAGCGACGCTGCCGAACTCTTTTGTTGTGCGAGTATTGGATGCGAATAATAATCCGGTTTCAGGTATCGCCGTAACCTTCGAGATAGCGTCCGGAAGCGGAAGCCTGTCGAATAGCCAGCCACAAATAACCGGTGGCAACGGTAAGGCTTCGACGGTTTTAACATTTGGCAGCGCTTCGGGGGAGGTCACTGTAAAAGCGACTGCTTTGGGTCTATCTGGATCACCGCAGATATTCACCGCAACTGCCATTGAAAATGACCAAGATACCACTTCACCGGCGCCTCCTCAAAACGTTCGCGCTGAAAGCGGGTCTGGCGGAAATCCGCCGCGTTAGGATTTCAGGGGAGAGAGGGTTGAGATGGAGAAGAAAACAATATCGCATTTTCGAATCTTAAAGTTACTCGGCGGAGAGGGGGGCGCAAGAATCTATTTGGCTGAGGACACGGTACTCAAGCGTAAGGTCGTCCTTAAGTTTTTGCCGGCTCGCTTTACTTCTACTCGGTTTTTGAAAGCCCGTTTCAAACGTGAAACACAAGCTGCCGCTGCGCTAAGACACCCGAATATTATTACTGTCTACGAATTGGTCGAAAACGTGCATGGTTTTTATATTGCGATGGAATATGTGCGCGGAAAATCTCTCAATGAATGGCTCAAAAGAGCACATATTGCAATTCCTACCGTCCTTGATATCACGATGCAAATGTGCCGTGGCTTGCGTCGCGCGCACAATGCTGGGATTGTTCATGGCAATGTTAAACCCGCAAACATCCTGATTGATACCGGCGGCTGGGTCAAGATTCTCGATTTCGGATTCGCTCACATTCGCGAAGCAGAGAGTCTGAACGAACACCGTGTGCGAACCGGCTCGACAGCCCACATGTCTCCTGAGCAGATTCTGGGGTTTGATCTCGATCAACGTTCGGACCTTTATTCTCTGGGAATCATCCTGTATCAGCTTCTTACCGGGAAGATACCTTTTGGAGGTCTCAACAACGAAGAACTCCATTTTGCGATCTTACACCGAAAACCGGAACCTATAACCCGTTACAAAACAGAAATCACACCTGGACTTCAGGAAATCATCGATAAGGCTCTCGCTAAAGACCAGAAAAGTCGTTTTCAGCATGTCGACGACTTGCTTTCTGATCTGAAACGAGAAAGAAGAGTTTATGAAAACGCCCATAAATCGACAATTAACCTGGACCTGCCTTCACGAAAATCAGAACCTAAGACTTTCACACATCAACGAAAAATCAAAAAGCGTAGGACATGGTTGGATTTTGGCTTTGCCTTGCCATTGTTTCTCCTTCCGGCCCTGACTTTATTTCTGTTCTTTTTATGGTTTCTTAATGATTCGGGCTTGGAGTCGAAGTTACATTCTCTAAAAAATTCCGTCACGACCATGAGAAAAGTTGTACAAAAGAAAGGCGCAAAAACGGCAGGACCTTTCACGGCCTTGAGCGCCACATCCTTATCCCGTCCGCCACACAAAGCTGAAGTGAATATGGCGCACACATCACAAAAGAGACAAGTTCAAGGCCGGCTCTCACCCATAATCGAGGAATTGACGCACATTTCTAAAACCAAATTTCTTCTTAAAAACTTAAATCGTTATTATCAGATGATGTTGGTTTCTGTCGGCAATAAAGAGGATTTTAACAATTTCAAAAACTGTTATGTCTTTGTCGTCGATCCGGAGAATGTTCTCAACTGTTTCCAATTTAATGGCTCCGATTTTCTTTCGCTTTCTACTTACGAGCGATTCCTCGATCTTTCCGGCCGCTATCCTGGAAAAACCTCCATTTGGATTCAGGACCACAGCCTTTCCAGTTCTTTAGCAAAGTTCATCTCAAAACAAGATATTCGAAGTAATCTACAGTTCTCGCCTAAGGACAGAGCAGTCGTCAGCCGATATACAGATGAGAGATACGTGTTTGTGGTTTACGATTTAGAGCAGATCGATAAGCCTGCGGTTTTTTCGCGGTCTAATGCTTTCATCAACAATGGCATTTTGCGACTGGGTCATTTTAGCCGGTTTACCGAGGGCCTTTCAACTCTCAGTAAAAGAGAATTTTCTTCGAAATTTTAAGCACGTCTTTGACCGTATTTTGGGTGACAACGGCGAAATCTCATCAAGGAGACGCATTGCAGAGAAGCGCTTGCCAAGGCCGTCTTTGCAAAAAGTGCAAAAGTCGCCTGAATGATGTTGGGATTATTCATTTCGATCTGTTTGTCGGTACATAAGATAGAATGACCGGGGGCTTTTTTTGAATGACGCTATAATATGGTTGGAGTTTCTACATGCTTAGGATGATCATGGTATTAGCCCCCTTTTTGGCGTTGACAAATACCCTTTCAGCACAACAATGGATCTGGCAGAACCCTCTCCCACAAGGCAATAATTTATACGGCGTCTGGTTCGTGAATCCCGATACGGGTACCGTGGTTGGGGGAAATGGGACTGTTCTTCGTACGACTGATGGCGGTGTGACCTGGACAGCACAAGAAAGCGGGACAAAGAAGTTTCTTCGCGGCGTCACCTTTTTGGATGCGGATAACGGTTTCGCTATCGGAGTTAAAGGCACCATTTTACACACCACCGATGGCGGCAACACCTGGTTACAACAAAACAGCAGTGTCACAAAATCCATACGCGGGATCAGTTTTATCAATACTCAAACCGGGACGGTAGTCGGAGAAGACGGCACCATCTTGCGAACAGAGGATGGTGGAACCACCTGGAATTCCCAAGAGAGCGGGACGGAAAATTGGCTGCGAGCCGTCTCTTTTATAGACGAGAATACAGGCGTAGCGGTTGGCGGTAAGGGAACAGTTGTTCGCACCACGGATGCCGGAAGGTCTTGGGTTCCTCACATCAGCGGGACGGATGTCGAGCTTCTGGGAGTTTCCTTCACATTGCACAATACGGTTTATGCCGTGGGAAGAAACGGCACAATCTTGAAATCTACGGATGGAGGTATCAACTGGATTCAACAAGAAAGCAATACCCGGCGAGCCCTGCGATTTGTTTCTTTTACTGACGAGAACACCGGTACCGCAGTCGGCAGTCGTGGGCATATCCATCGCACCATAGATGGCGGAGTAACCTGGGTTAGGCAAGACAGCGATATCCGTGTGGATTTGCGTGCGGTTCACTTTCGTGATTTCTCACACGGCGTAACCGTTGGCTTTGATGGCAACATTCTCATGACTGAAGATGGCGGAGAGACCTGGCAAAACAGATTGAGAGGCGCGACAGATAATTTGCACAGTATCGCTTTCACGGATTCGATGACTGGCTTCGTCGTAGGCAGAAAAGGCACAATTTTATCTACTTCAAATAATGGTGAAGAATGGCTTGAGTTAAGAAGCGGCACCGAGGATGATTTGAACGGGGTGTTTTTTACCGATCCGTTTACAGGCATTATTGTTGGAGAGACCGGAACTATCCTAAGCACAACTGACGCGGGATTGAGCTGGACGCCGCATTTTGGCGGGACAACTTACAATCTGAACGACGTCTACTTCACCAGCGATTTGAGTGGCGTCGCTGTCGGCGACAGCGGCGTTATTATCATCACGAATACCGGAGGTCTGACCTGGACGTCAGTCAACGCCGGAACAAAGGCCAATCTTAAGGATGTCGACTTTAGCGATGAAAACACCGGGACCATCGTTGGCAGTGATGGCGTTATCTTGCGTACGCTTTCCGGCGGCGCTTTATGGACATTTCAAGAGAGCGGGGTTCCTTATGATTTGAACGGAGTCTTTCTTCTCAATGAGAAAAAAGGCTATGCTGTTGGAAATAAAAGCACGATTCTAAAATCCAGTAATGGCGGACTCTCTTGGACTCGCTTAGATAGCACCACAACCTATGATTTCTTTAAAGTTTTTTTTAGTGATTCCAATAATGGCGTCATCGTCGGCGGTTTTCTAAAAGATAAATTGCAGGGCGGCGTTATTATGCGCACGCAAAGCTCCGGCCTGAGCTGGGTCATCGAAGAAAGTGGAACGTTTAAGAATCTTTTTGATGTGGTGGTCACTCGGGCCAATACCTGCACCATCGTTGGAGAGAGCGGCACAATTTTGTTCAACCCCGAGCATGACAAAATTACCATTGATACCACACAAAACAACGTTAGCCGGCTTCTCCCCAATTATCCCAATCCTTTTAATCTGTCTACTGTGCTGAGTTATGACTTGCCCCGCGAAGCACAGGTGCATTTTGCGATTTATAACCTGCTGGGGCAGCATGTGAAAACTTTTGTGGATAACAAACAATCGCCCGGGTTCTACAGCTTGCAATGGGATGGCGCCAACGACAATGGCGTCTTAGTAGCGGCTGGCGTCTATTTTTACCGGTTGCATGTTAAGAGCATTTCGAAAAACTCTGAAGAGTTTGTTGAGACACGGAAGATGATCCTCTTGAAGTGACAAACCTCTTATCCTCGCTAACGTGTTAAGCTTTTCGGGATTTGTTTTGAATTTCCTTTTCGCGGAAATGTATGTGTAACGTTCTCGAATAAAATTCCTGTAACCGACTTCTCGTTACTCACAAAAGGGGACCTGCGGGGCGGCCCATCCGAGGCCGGGCACCCAAAAGCCTGAAAATAAATTTTCAGGCTCATAGCTCAAGTCGGCTGAAGCCGACTATCTCTCGCCTTAACTCAACCAGGCTCAGTCATCTTTAGATGACTGAGCTATGAGGGGCTGTCCAAACAGTTTCCTCCTGAATTTGATGAAAAGAAAGCCAATCAAGCTGAGTATCAAAAATGTAATGAATAGTGAATCTTCGGGACCAAATTTTGACCCGCTTACCAACGAATATTCATGATACTCAAGTTTGAATATTGGATTCGGATAGTTTTGACCGCTTATCGGAAAATTGAATAAATTGAGTAAAAAATTCCAGCCGACATGCAGACCAAGTGGCAGCCAGAGGCTGTTGTAAGAAATACAAACGATTCCCAGAAGACCCCCCACGAGAAAAATATTGAATAAACCTACAAATGATAAATTCGAGTTGGAAATATGCATTAAACTGAAAACAGAAGAGCTCACCAAAACTGCAAAAATTGCATTGCCATGGTTTTCAAGGGTTTTTAAAAAATATCCACGTGTAATCAGCTCTTCAACCGAAGCGGCAATAACAATCCCGGTAAAAGCGAATATTAAGTAGAGAACGCTATCCGGAAAAGCGATCGTCTTGGCGCTAATCTCAGTCGTGGCAGATACTAAAGTCAGGGCAATAAATAATAATACTGCTGCAAATGAATACAGAATTCCAATGATAAAATATCTGGACTTCGTGTTTGAAGCGACTCTGATATACGACCAGTTTTTCTTGTCGACAAATTTCAGGAAAACGAAGCTGACAAAAATGGTCACCAGCAAAAACGCCGTAACGGTTGAAAAGAAAAAAGGCTCATTTAAACCATGTCCATCAAATTTTGACCAATATTTGGCGGATATGGCCCCAATTGGCATAGAGACCAGTTGCTGTAAAATCAACACAGATATTAAAAACGCAATAACTTTTATGATTCCGAATAATGCCAATTTAACACTGTATTCTTTTTCCATGGAATCTATCCTATCGTTTATTTCACTTATTCCTGCTTGTTAAATCGGGAAAGATTGCACGGATGTCTACCCAGTAAATATCGGTAGGTACATTCGTGACCCATCCTTCCCTTCGATTAAAGAAAAAGTATTTTCCATCAGGTGAGACATATCCCGCATCATCAATTTGATCTGTGTTTATTTTAGGCCCTAAATTTTCGGGTTCTGTCCAAATGCTATCCTTGAAAAAACTTATATAAAGATCGACTTGCCCATATCCGCCTGGTCGATTAGATTCAAATATCAGGTAGCTTCCATCAGGTGCAATAAATGGAGAAGCCTCATTATAAGGTGTATTAATCGGGGGGCCTATATTTTCCACTGAAGAATATTGACTGTTAACCAGCTTTGAACGATAAATATCTTGCTGCCCATATCCACCGTTTCGATTTGAAGTAAAGTATAATTTCTTATCAATCGTAAGCGATAGACCAAATTCATCTGATTCTGTATTGACAGGAGCGGGTAATACAATTGGTTCATTCCATAGACTATTGTCCCTTTCTGAATACCAAATGTTAGTTGGGGGATAACTTCGGCGTGAAGATATAAAAAAGATTTTATCCCCATCTTGTGAATAGGCCGGTAAGAAACCATCCCCAATGCCCATAAATGGAGCCGGAATTGGTTCTATCCAAGAACCATCTTCCGCCTTTTTTGTAAACATGAGCGTGAAGTAATTCCAAGTTGAATCTGTTATTCCAAAGACGCATTCATTCAAACCGGGCGAAAATGTAACGATGTATTCGTATCGGTTTTCTATTGAAATGATACCCGGAGCAAAAACTTCAGGAGTGAGCCCCGGCGGGTCTTGACCAAAATAAGATCCGTCAGGAATACCTTGAGCAGAAATGATCGAGGTAAAAATCAAACAGACATAAAGCTGGGTTAAGATTCGTTTGGCTTTCATAGACACCTCCCAATAATTCATACACGAACTTCATTTGTTTATGGTGTCTATAAAATAGATAAAATGTTAAATCAATTCGACCTTATGGATCTATGCGCACCTTTTTATATTCTTTTGGAGTCAATCCTGTGTGCTTTTTAAAAGCTTTGTTAAAAGTCGATTTTGAATTAAAGCCAACTTCAAAGGCAATTTCAATGATAGTTTTCTTTTCATCTGAGCAATGGTTCAATAGTCGTTTACACTCGGTTATACGATAGGTGTTAACAAAATCATAAAAGTTTTGATTGAACGATTCATTGATGACTTGAGATAGTTGTCTGTGCGGTATTGATATTTTATTGGCTAGATCAGATAGAGATAAAGATGGATTCAAATATGGCTTTTGCCCTTCCATAAGATGAATTAATTTTTCTTTATTTTGTTTTAATTCGGAATTTTTAAGCGAAGATGTTTCATATTTATTCATTTGATTGTAAAATTCAGATTTTTGGGATGCAAAATATGCAATTGTATTGATAAATAAAAATGTACAAATGGAATAAAGACTCGTCATATGGGGACAATATTTATAGATACGAAAGAAACTCAAAATGATTAATGTGTTTAGCTGAATAGACCACATGACAATAAAGCTAACAAGTATTAACCACACTATTTTAGTCGTTATGCTGTTTTTATAAAGATTGTTCTTCAACAGTTTCACTGCCAAAATGAAATACACGAAATTATGGGATAACAGAAAGATTGTATTCAAAGAACGGGGTTGATATTCCCACATGATAAAATGATGATTGGGAAGAATGTGAAATGTAAATAATTGTGTAAATATGAAAAATGGCGCAAAATGAAGAATGTCAGTCCGTTTAAATGTGAAATGGTTTGTGATGTTAATTTTGATATAAAGATATAATAATGGGCCCAATAGGTAAGCTGCCTGGCTCCCGACGAAAATAAACTTGTGATATGGAGTAAAAACTTTTTCAACGCCTGAAGTAACGGTTAATGCACAAAAAATAAGTACAGCTAATACGAACAAGTAAACAGAGAGGATTCTATTTTTCAGGGAACCATTTTTAGCATGTATCCATAATTGAATTGATAGGAAACACGACTGAAAAATAGCGATTAAACTAGCTATTTGTATAAAATTCAATGTCATATGCTGATTTCATAAATAGTGTCTGAACGATAACGACCTTTCCCTGTCTCCCGCATGCTTTTAGCGGGAATCTCCTGCTTAAAACCAGGGGATTCCGGCACAAAAAATTGCCGGAATGACAGATCAGAACGAGTTTTCGTTCAGACACTAAGAGGGAAATGATTATAACGGTCGTTGCTATGGCCGCCGCTGCAACCGCCATTGTCGGGTTAACTGGAACCACTTTGGTTTCTTTTAAACTGATGACTTCCTGCAAATAATTGAACGTTGTAGATTCGGCTTGAGCAGACTCCCTGGATTTCCTCCGTGAACCGTCACGAAATACGTGGCTAACTATTGTATGACCTCCCCCTTTGCTGAGATTTATATACCTACATATCGCTCGAGTACGTGTGTCTATATCTTTATCGTTTTAACATCCTCGTGTCCCAGAAGCTCTGGTAAATTATCCACTGCACGTATGCTTCTTCGGTGCGGATTCGTTCGCGGACTTTTCAGGAAGCTTGGGTTTGTTCGGTGCGATTTTGGAATTTTGGGTGGAGCTCAACCTATTTCTCTCCCTGGGTTTTGGAGACCTTATGTCAAGGGTAATTCATATTATAGATAAAATCAAGGGAAAATTGCCTCATCTGTAATCGGTCAGTTGCGGGTATCAGTCAGGAATGGATAATTCGTTGGGTGTTCACGCTTTCAGCGTGTTGTTGTGCCGCCCCACCCAGAGCAAGCAGAAACTTGTAAACCGCTCCTCTCCCGTAACTGACCGATTAAGAGAATGTGCAAAAAGATGTTGCATAATTCCTCCCTTTGTTTTATTATTCATGAAGTAGCAGCTTTGACTCACATCTTAATGTCTCCAATAATCATCAAGATTTTCTAACAGCATTGTTTAAGCATGGGGGAGAACATGATGATTTTCTTTTTTAAGAAATTCGCCGCCCTAACTTTTTTCTCAATCTTGTTGTTTCAAGGTTTCGCTCCGGGCTCTCTCTGGTCACAACCTAATTCAGTGACTCCGGTCAATTTCAAGATTGCTTTCATTGGCGATCAAGGTTTAGGAGCAGATCCCGTTGCTGTTTTGAACCTTATCAAGAATGAAGGGTCGCATGTTATCGTGCATCCTGGGGATTTGGATTATGCCAGCAATCCACAAGCTTGGGATGCCCAGATCAACTCGGTTTTTGGGCCTGACTTTCCTTACTTCGCCACGAAAGGAAATCATGATGGTAATTTTTCCAGATACCAACAAGTTCTAGCAGCGCGCATGAATCTGCTGGGGATCCCTTGGGATGGGGATTTGGGCGTGAAATCGTCTTTTATATACAAAGGTATTTTCTTCGCTTTAATGGACCCGACTCCGAACAACGGACACGATCTTTATGTTCGGGATAAGCTTACTTTTGATACCTCGATTTGGCGCATCATTAGCTGGCACAAAAATATGAAATTGATGCAAGTTGGAGGCAAAAGTGACGCCACCGGATGGGGAATCTATGAGGAATCTCGTAGAAAAGGGGGCATTATTGCCACAGCCCATGAACATTCTTATGCGCGGACGCATCTGTTGAGCAGTTGCGAGTTTCAGACCGTTGCCAGTACTTCCGACACCTTAATCCTCACGTCGGATCTTCCTGAGACGCTTAACGAAGATGAAGGCAAAACGTTTGTTTTTCACTCGGGGTTAGCAGGCAGAAGTATTCGACCTCAAAGCCTGACCGGCGACTGGTGGGCGAGCGTATACACGCGAGATCAGAATGCTAATTTTGGCGCTCTTTTTGGCACCTTCAACTACAATGGCAATCCAAAATTAGCGAAATTCTATTTCAAAGATATCGATGGCGTTGTAGCTGATAGTTTTTTTGTTATCAGCGCTGTGCAAGGGAATTTCTTCTTAGCCACGAATACCTCGGGTTCAGGGAGTATCGAGCTTAGTCCGGCTGGCGGAGTTTATGAAGATAGCACCGTGGTGACTTTGACCGCGATTCCGGCTCCCGGTTGGACGTTTGGCGGTTGGAGCGGCGATTTGAGCGGTTTGGAAAATCCCACGACTCTACTTGTGGACGGAAACAAAAATGTCACGGCCACATTCGATCCGCCGCAGCATACTTTGAATGTCACCATAAACGGTTCCGGATCAGTGGACTTGAATCCGCCTGGCGGTGTCTATGATGAAGCCACGGTTGTGACGCTGACTGCCAATCCGAATCCAGGTTCGACTTTTTTGGGTTGGGGCGGCGATCTGACCGGGGGAGCAAATCCCGACTCCATTATAATGGATTTAGACAAAAATGTCATAGCGACATTTATTGTGAACGATCCACCCGTGGCTGTGGATGATTCATACAACGTGGATGAGGACAACGTATTGAGTCAAGCGGCGCCGGGCGTATTGCTCAATGACAGCGATCCGGATAATGATGTTCTGTCAGCTTCATTAGAAACAGGGCCGTCCAATGGCGCCTTGAGTCTGAATAGTGATGGGTCCTTTACTTACACACCCGGCGTTGACTTCTTTGGAACGGATCAATTCATTTATGTAGCGGATGACGGCAAAGGAGGAACCGCGACCGGAACGGTCACGTTGACGGTCAATCCTGTAAACGACCCGCCAGTGGCCTTAAGTGATAGCTACAACGTGACAGTAGGGTCTACATTAAATGTCAATGCCCCAGGTGTTTTGCAAAACGACAGTGATGCCGATGGGGATAATTTAGCGGCCGCAATTTTGAACAATCCATTGAATGGAAGTTTGAATTTGAACGCGGATGGCTCGTTTAGCTACACACCTGACCCAAATTTTATCGGCATAGATACGTTCACCTATGCGGTGAGCGATGGCAATAATGGCTCCGCAAGCGCTCCCGTCAGCATTCATGTGAATCCGGCTGAGGTCACATTTGAGGAAATCCAAAGCGGCGGGTCCTCGGACGTGAGCGCGGTTTCCA
>JBHHWX010000012.1:0-28304 GCA_046756745.1 bacterium
ACACTAGGCGTCGTCCGCGACTTCGCTCGGACGACGTGGCCCCTTCGGGCCAGTTGTCCAACCGACAAGAGGAAAGAGCTGACTTTAGATCGTAAATCGTAGATCGTCAATCATATATCGTATATCAGATTGGACCGAAAATATACGATTTACGATATGCGATCTACGATGTGACAAAACTGTGTCGATGTTTTGGCCTAAGCGCCTAGATAGTTATTCACAAAGGTGAATGGGAGTTTGCCGGACGGCTTGCCGCAATCGCAATTAGCTTTCAGAATGTATCTCAGAAAGGATTTTTTGGGCTTGGTCGATCTGTCCGCTCTTAGAATACAGAGCGGCCAATCGTTTTTTGACTTGAATATTCGCTGGTTGCAATTTCAGCAACTGAAGATACGATTCCATCGCTTCGTCATGTTTTCCTAGTTTTATTGCAAGCCAAGCAAACTTGTCCAAAGCCGCGACATCGTTACTTCCAAGCGTGATGAGTCTGTTTAGAATTTCGTAGGCCTGAGTAAAGTCGCCACTTTTCAGGAAGCAAGCGGCTAATCCCTGCAGCGCGAGAAAATTGTTTTTGTTTTTGTCTAGTACTTTAGCGTAATAGTTTTGAGCTTTTTCCACGTCATCTTTTTCAAAATAGAGGTTTGCTATTTTCAAATAGACAAGAAACGGATCAACGTAGGCTTCTAGTGAAGTCGCTCGACAATGTGAACGGCGCCTGTCGATGAGTCGTATTGCGGATTCGAGACTTTTGATCTGAGCCTGTTTATCATTCAAACGCTCATAAATTTGGAACAAAAGCAAATGTGATGTCGCCTGCTCCTCGCTTACAGAGATGGCCCTTCTTGCACATTGAATTGCTAACGCGTAATTGCTCAACTTTAGATGAGCTTCGGCGAGATTGTTGTAAACGGAACAACGAATATCGTTTGGCACCTCACCCAATTGCAGGGCCGTATCGAGAGATGTGATCGCGCGCTCAAATTTTCCCCAGAGCATGAGATTTTGCGCCAAACAGTAGTGCCAGTAAAAATTTCTTGGGTCGTCCGCTATCTGTTTCTTTAACAGCCGGACATTTCTTCGGTTTTTTTGCGCCATTTTAACCGGACTTTTATGATAACCCAAGTGCTCTATTCTGATGGAAGAGAAATGCTCGTTGTACCCTAACTTCATGAAGGATGGCGAAATTTGTTCGTGGATTCTGCCGGTAAATTGGATTCCCGGCAGATTGCGGAATAATCGATGGGAACGGCTCAGATGACCGGTAGAATTGCTGTTGGGACTTGCAATGATAACGTTCACGTAAGCCGCATCCGGATTGTGCAGCCAACGAATCAATTCATCTTTGCTTTCCCCGGCTAAGCGTTCATCGGCATCCAAATACAGAATCCAATCGCCGGTTGCGTGCTTGATACTCTCGTTGCGTGCGGAGGAAAAGTGGTCACTCCATGTAAAATGGAAAACGATGGCGCCGAACTGCTGTGCAATTCGCACAGTCTGATCCGTCGATCCGGTATCGACAACAATGATTTCATCAACCACATCGGCTACGCTGTTTATACACCCGTCTAAGTACGATTCCTCGTTTCTCACGATCATACACAGAGAAAGAATGGGCTTATGAGTGCGTTTCCTATCCACAATTCGAAGACAGTTTTGAGAGACGCTGACGGGTGGGGACATATTACACGTCACAAGCGCTCGAACGCTTTCTTCTTCTTTGTTGAAGCCGTTTCTTCAAAACAAGGGCATAAATTTTCAACAAATTAGAAAAGTCGAACCAAAGTTGTGCGTTTTTCCGATTGACTTGGGGATTTGCTTTTGCCAATTCAATCGCTTTTTCCAAATGGACAGATGCCATGTGCCATTTCTTCAAGTCCGTGAACACGTATCCGAGATCGGCATATCCGAGCCAAAAATCCGGGTGCATGTCAACCGCTTTTGAAAACATTTTCAAGGCTAACTGTGGCTCGTTTTGCCTGCGATATATCTTGCCCAGCAAATGGTATATTTGGAAAACATAAGCGCTCGCCGAAGTGATGAACAGATTAAAAACAGGACTTTTTGAAAGCCTTTCATATTTTGAAAGATAATCATGAAATATTTCTTTGGCCTTTAGGTAATTGTTTTCCCGGAAGTAGGCCAGACCCAAAAAATACTGCGGATCTAAATAATTCTCGTTGATTGCAATCGCTCTCTGACAATATTTCCTTACAGCGGCATAGTCCTCCTTTTCGAGATGAACAGTGGCTAAGTTGTTTAAAGCCATAAGATGGATGTGTTGTTGCGACGCGTTATCAGGATTTGATTTTGCAAGCGCTTTTTTTGCGAACTGCTCGCAAAGATTAAATTCTTTATTAGCCAAGTGGAGCATGGAAAGGTAGAAGTGATTCACCAGGTTCTCAGGATCTTTTTGCAATCGCTGGTATAAGATTTCCGCATTTCTTCGCCGTTTCATTTTCAAGTAATCTACATCCAAATTGTAGCCATGATGCAATATATTTATGTCGACCGGGATGACTTTACCGGAATACTGCAGGACTTCATGCACCGGATTGACATAATGAAAATCCTCGCGATTCTTAAACAATCGAACTAAATAATGCACCGTGGGTTGATTCTCCCCGAACACAGTAGAATTTTTACAATGTAAAGCGACAAATGCTCCATCGCAGCGATTCTGATGAATCAGCTCACGAACTTTTAACTGATCCTCAGCGAAGAGCTCTTCATCAGCGTCAATTTGTAAAATCCAATCGCCGCATGCTTTTTGGGTCGTAAAATTTCTGGCCGCTGCGAAATCGTTTTGCCATTCGTAATGAAAAACTCGAGCCCCATATTTTTCAGCGATGCGAACAGTATCAACTACGATGATTTCATCTGCAACAGCCTGCACACTTTTCAGACATTTTTCCAAAAATTTCTCTTCATTTTTCACAATCATGCACACGGAAAGCGTGGCGTCTTTTGGCTGTGCGGCTTTTTGAATATTTTCGAGATAACGATTTGTCTCCCTTGAATGATACTTTAATGACTTGACTTTCCGGAAGAAGGGAGAGGCTTGACGGAATCGACAGAAGATCATGTGTATCAGGCCTAACTCAAAGAGTGAAGCCGCATGCTCCGGATTCAAATGTAACGCTTTTTCAAAGGAATCTACAGCATCCGAATAGAGGTGCTGAGAACAGGCGATCATCCCGGCGAGATAGTGGAGTTCAAAATCTTGAGGGTAAGCATCCAAGCTCTCGGATAACTTTTGGAGCGCTTGCTTTAGATCATTTCTCTTAAATAGTTTTATGATCGTGTTTTTGGACTTTTGCGGACAAATTGTGCTCATACAGTTTTTTTAGAAGCTATCGAAGCTAAGTACTCAATTTCATCATGATAGTCAGGTCGTCAGTATATTCTAAACTGGTTGTGTCGCTCACTTTTCGCTGAGATCTTCGAGTGATTCGTTTGCAATGGAATTTTCAGGATCTATCTCAATAACTTTTTTGAGAAGCACTTGCGTGGATTCGAGATCCTCAATGCAAGCGTAAAGGCCGGCCATGTTTAATAACGTTTCCGTGTCATGCGGATTGTTTTTTAGGATTTCCAAGTACGTATTGACCCCCTTTTCAAAGTCGCCGGAGGCGATACAAATCTCAGCTAAGTTTTTGTATGAGTCGGTTAAATTTGAGTCGATTGCGATAGCTTTTTCAAACCAGCTTTTCGCAAGATCATGATCTCCCAAATGAGCGCAAACGACGCCGAGTCGATTCAAGATCGAAGTGTTTCTTCCGTCCAATTTCAGCGCTTTTTCAAAAGCTTGTTTGGCTTCCGCATATTGGTGCTTGTGCTGATAAATAAGACCCATTCCAAATAACGCTTCGAGGTTGTCCGGCTCACCTTGCAAGATCTGTTTGTAGCTTTCTCGAGCTTTATCAAATTGGTCCTGCTGCAATAATTCTGAGCCTTCAAGCATATTTTGCGTGGTCTTTTCTTTCATGAAATTCTCCGTATCAACTGATGAAATTTAGTAAACTGGTTTGAATCAATTCTGAATAGGATCGCAAGGCAAAGGTGTATGCGTTTTCGGCAGTCTGAAAATTTATCGTTGCCTCTACCATGTCCGTATCTTCAATGTGCGAGGAAAATTCGGTCAGTTTGATATTTCTATCTTCGAGAAACTCCTCGGTCAAACTTAATTGATTTGCACGAATTCCCAACTCAGACGTGATTGAGACAACATTCTTTATGCCGGTATCTAAGTCATCGATGACATTTTGAATAGATACGGTGTCGTTTTGTTCGAGAGCTTGCTTCAACGCAGCCAATGAATTAAATACATCGACGCCTTCGTCAGGAATGAAGATTGCGCTGCCAGGTTTGTTCACAGCGATCTCGATCTGCTCGCCGATTTTTATTTTTATGACGCCATCATTTCCGTGATAGCTGACGATCGCATTTTCTAACTGAAACGGCGGCTGATCCGTAGTTTTGGTGCCGGCGAATACGAACTTGCCGTTATGCTTTGTGTTCCCGATTGCGATTAATGAATTCAGCATCTGTTCAACTTCGGATGCCAGGGTTTTCCGGGTTTGCGCATTTATGGTTTCGCTTGCCGACTGTGTCGCCAGGTCTTTTGCATTTGTCAGAATTTCCGCAGCGGAATCTAGAACTGCCATGGAATCGGTAATTCGAGCAGACGCCTGACGAATATTTCTTATGAATTGCTCATTACGGCCAATACGGTTGTTAAAGTTGGTTGCTTGCAAGAAACCCGACGGATCGTCAGACGGATTCCGCAGCTTTTTGGTTGTGGCCAAATCGGTCTGCACGTCTGCCATTTTCTCCCGGGCCTGGCTGATATTCGAGAGAAAACTCTTGGAAATCATGTTGTCTGTAATCCGCATCTCGTTCGAGCTCCGTTGGGCCTTACAGCATATCCAGAACAGTTTGAGTCATTTCATCGACAGTGGTGATGAACCTGGCAGCGGCTGAAAAAGCGTTTTGTGACTCGATCATGTTGACCATCTCCTCGTCCAAAGAGACGCCCGAAATCGATTCTCTTCTCATCTCCAACTGTTCCACCGTAAGACTGAAGTTTCCCTTCATGGCATTGGCTTCCTGCGTTTGAGCGCCAAGCGCTGAGATTAACGAGTTATAAAAGTCGCCAAATGTTGCTGACCCGTTTGTCAGCGTCTGTTTGTTTTGCAATTCGGACAGGGCTAAGGCGATGCGGTTGTCTCCGGCTGCATCTGCCTGAGCGGAAGCCGCGATCTTGCCCGGATCGTTAAGTATGACGGCGCTCAAGGCAAAATCCGAGGCATCGGTGATATTCTCGTTGAAGAAGCTTATATTCGTTTCTCCCGAAAGAGTAAATCCCGTACGATGAAGCGCATTCACTTCTGAGGCGAGCGTACGGGCTAATTCGTCGAGCTGATCAAGATGATCGGGGATGATTTTATCTCGAGTGTCCAAAAGTCCCTTTAAATATCCCTTGTCAAAATGGACAGGCTTGCTGCTCGACTCGAAAACGACTTCCGGCCCATGACTTACGGAGGAGGACGATTGCAGAGTCAAAGGCTGGACTTTTGTTTCGATCAGCAAAAATTGGCCGCCGGTTGCGATACTTATCAAACCGTCCTGGTTTTCCGAGGTTTGAATGTCGATCAGTTTGGAAAGCTTATCCAACATCAGGTCTCGTTTGTCGCGGAGATCGGGCGCTTGATTGCCATCTCTTTCGTAGCTCGCGATCTTTTTATTCAAGTCAGCAATCTGCTCGATATGGCGATTGACTTCATCGACTTTCGTATTCAATTCCCCGTTCAATTCTTTTTGATAACTCGTTAATTGCCGGTGTATACGATTAAAGTTAGAGGTGAGCCTCGCAGCCCTCTCTTTTACAACTTGTCTTACCGTGCTGCTTTCCGGATCATTCGCCAAGTCTTGAAACGAGAAGAAGAAATCTTCCAATGCCCGATTCAATCCAAAATCCGAGGGTTCGTTATAGATTTCCTCGATGAATTGTAACGAGTCAGCCAGAAACTCGAATTGACCGAAAGATGGACGCTCTTGCAGCAACTGCTGATCTATGAACCGGCTGCGCACGCGCTGTACCGACTCAACATCGACGCCGGCGCCAAATATGTTATTGAGGCGGGTGATGGAAACGCCGGGCGTGAGGTTGACTCTTTGACGCGAATAACCCTCTGTGTTCACATTGGAGATATTGTGGCCGATGGTATTCATCGCGCTCTGATGGGCGTTGATGGCTTTTTGGCCCATCTGTAAAATTCTAAATAAGTCCGGCATATTCTACTTTAAATCAAGTGATCTAAAATTTTGGGACGAGTCGATTCTTCGCGAACTTTGCCATCCTGTTGATAAAGCGTATTTTCTTGGCCGTTGAACAGCATACGCATGCTATTATCGATAAACTGTAACGAGTAGTTAAGAAGAAATTGATTGCTTTGGTTGAGATTTCGAATCCTTTCAACAATGGACTTGAGCAAGTTGCGCTGCTCTGTTAAACGCTGCGCATACTTTTCTTCAACCAGGTCAATAATTTCACCCAAGCGTGGATTTAAATTCTCGAGCGATAATGCCTTTGCAAGCTCTTGTGTGTGTCCAATCCTCTCGCCTTCTAACATCTTTGTTTGGTCGATGATTTTGTTCTCGGTTTGTACATGTTCCTTCAGCCTCTCAATTTCTCCCTCAACAATGGCCCGCTGCTTTTGGTGTAAAGTTTTCAAAAGCTGATTAAATGCATCGACCTCTCGCGAACAAACTGAAATCAATTCCTCGATAATTTTATCCATCAATTACAGGTCTCGGTAAGCTTGCAGAACTTTTTCCACATAGCGTTCGGTTTCCGGATAAGGCGGAATACCGTTATGCTTTTCGACAGCAGTAGGCCCGGCATTGTAAGCCGCTAAAGCCAATCTCAGATTGCCTTTAAAACGATCGAGCAGGTTTCTCAGATATTTGGCGCCGCCATAAACGTTTTCGATCGGGTCGTATCTGTCCTTCACGCCTAACTCAAAAGCTGTCGATGCCATCAGTTGCATCAATCCTGCCGCTCCTTTCGGGGAAAGCGCATTGGCGCGGTAACCGGATTCGACTTTAATCACCGCTTCCACTAACTTGGGTTCCAATCTATAGCAAGAGGCCGCGTCGGCGATAATCCGCCGGTCCCAAGTATCCGTATCGTAACTTTTGGAGCTGTTCTTGACATGACCTGCCCTATAATCTATAAGGTTTTTGCCTGTGCTGGTTTTTTTTAGATGGTGCTCTCTATCGAGGCTTGTAATTATCTTATCGGCTAAACCGAGTCCATTCTTGCGCGCGACTGCTTTGGCAAGGGTTTCATCGAAGAGACCTTTATAAAATTCCCCCGAAATACCGTCGCCAAATAAATTCGAATTCGGAATACTTCTTCGCATAGTTTTGAGTAAGTAGTTGATAAAGATGGCCTCAAAATCCTGCGCAGCCTTACGCAGCGAATCCGTCGTTTTACGTTCAGAGGTAGGTTTGTTATTCGTTTGTTGAGGTTGGAGACTCAACATCTGTAAATCGTTTTTTCGGTCGATTTCCATAGCGCTTACATAATAATCAGCTCTGCTTGTAACGCACCCGCTTCTTTGATTGCTTGAAAAATAGCGATGATATCGCGCGGTTTCACACCGAGTTGATTCAGCGCCGATGAGATGTCGCTCACGCTCACGGTATTTTTCAGGACGACGGTCCGTGCATCTTCGGCTTCGATAGTGGTTTGACTCACTCCCTCTACCACGGTTTTTCCACGGCGGGCAAAGGGAGATGGCTGTGAAATAATGGGAGTTCGCCGCGTGTGAATTGTCAAATTGCCGTGCGAAACCATAATGTCGGCTATTTGCACATCCCCGCCGGCGACAATGGTGCCGGTGCGTTCATTGATCACCACTCGAGCGATTCGATCTAGCCTGACTCGCAGCGTTTCCACGTCGGCGATAAATCTCACTAAGTCTCCTTTGCCCTGAAGGCTGCTTGGCCACTCAACGGAAATCGTCGCGGCATCTGTGGGCGCGGCTAAATTGCGACCAAAATGATCGTTGATCAATTCTGCGACGCGCGCCGCTGTTGTGAAATCGGGTTTTCTGAGCAGGATGCCGAGTGGCGTGCTGGTATCAAATTGAAACGGCCGGACGTTTTGCAGAATCGCCCCATTGGGCACACGTCCAACTAATGCGTAGTTTCGCCGAATTTTCTCCCCGTCATCGGTTTCGATGTTGAAACCACCGATGGAGACCGGACCTTGCGCAAGCGCGTAAAGTTGACTGTCGTTGCCAAACAGCGGAGTCTCCAGAAGAATCCCGCCTTCCAAGCTTTTAGAGTCTCCTATTGAAGAGACCGTGACGTCGATTTTTGTTCCGATATTTGTGAAGGGCTCCAGTTTTGAGGTGACCATAACTGCGGCCACATTCCTGACTCTGAGTTTGTCGCCGGGAACGGTAATCCCAAATTTTTCGAGCATGTTTGCGATAGATTGTACCGTAAAAATGGCCCCACTGGCGCCGCTGCTTCTGTCGCCGGTGCCGTCCAAGCCAATGACCAAGCCGTAGCCAATGAGGTGATGATCATGCATGCCTTGAAAGTTCGCGATGTCTTTAATGCGCGATTGCCCAAAACACACCGACGACAAGATCAGCGAGACGAACAATAAAGACATCTTCTTATAAAAAATCAGCATCATATCTCGTATATCAGATTCTGAAATCGACAAAACTTTGTCGATGTTTGGCGCTAAACGCCTATATTAATTCGTTGCCGCCCCGATCCCAAGATAAGCGGCTGCGCCCAACCCCACAACCATAAGGAGATTTGTCCAGCGATTTAACCAGCCGGGTTTCCCGATTTTGTTCATCAGGCCAGCTTTTTTGTAAGCAATCTGCACGTTCGCAAGATTATAAGACAAAACCGTATTTTGAGAAGTCACGTCCTTGGGGCGGGCGACCCCTTTCACTTTCAAAATGTGTGTTTCGCCATTGACCTCTAAATGACGCATCCCCTGCAAAACCAAGTTGCCGTTAGGCGTAATCTCTGTAATGACCGCGGTAATCTTCCCGGTCAGCACGTCCTTTTGCGCCGTACCTTCGTTACCGTTGTGTTGACTCCCCAATTCCGAGGAAGCCCCTATCAACGGCAAAAACTGAGTGAGGTTTCCGGTAAGCGTTCCGGATGCATCGAGGGACGATTTACTGGACGAATTCACGTTTGATTGCCTCGAGCCGCTCGCCGACTCGATGATCACGATAGTTACAATGTCGCCGACCACATTGGCTTTGATGTCGGTGTAGAGCGACTTATATTTTCCAAAATCTTGCGCTGGCAATTCTAAGAAATTCAGACAGACAAAAAGGATAACAAGTCTTCTCATTAAGGTTTGTACGTTCATGGTGTTTCCTCATAAAAGCTTTACAATAACCGTTGCGCCGTCCATCACTTGTGCTTTGAATGTTTTGTTGGTTTGCAAACACTTGACGCGAACGGTTTCGCCTGTTTGGCCGTCTTCGCGAACGATGCCGGGGAGCACAATTTCGAGACTGTTTTTTAAAAAATGTATCTTCACTTCACTCCCTTTTGAAATCGTGGGCAGATGCTCGAGCAAATTATCCGTGATGATTTCACCTTCTTGAAGGAAGCGGGTGGTTCTCAGGCCAAGAACGTGCTGAGTTGCGAGGTAAATATTGTGGTGAATGTTTGTGGTTTCTCTTTTCTCGATCGTCACGTGGGCCTTTCCAAGAACGGAATGTCGCCGCAAGGGCGCTTTGTTGACCACTACGTTTTGAAAGGTCCGGATGTTGATAGGGATGCTAAATTTCTCAATGAGCCGTCCCGCTTCAAAAAGGCCGCACTTTAAAAATTGCCGGCCTTTACGAAGTTTTCCTTTGGTTGGCAAAACCTGCACATCGCTTTCAGTGGTCCCGTTTCTTAACTTTATGTTTATATCCGGGAACTCAATCAGCCATTCAGCATCATCTAATTTTAAATTGCGGTGTACATGGTTTTGAATCGCTGTTTCGATTTTTTTAAAGTCAACTTTTTGGGGGGCGTAAAGAGAACCGTTTACGGTCGCAATCCCCATAATAAGAGAATAGCCTGTTATGGCCCAGGCAATTTTATCTGACAAAGTTAACATTGTCAGTCGGGCGCCTGTCCGATTTCTTAACGCTGAGATGCAAAGTTTGCAGAGTGTCGTAGAGAGTTTCACTAAGGCTATCGTCTAATATTCGATGCGATTTCCATCATTTGCTCGGCCGTACGGATCGCACGAGCGTTGATTTCATATGCCCGGTGCGCGACGATTAAATTCACCATCTCTTGCACCACCTCTACATTTGACTTCTCCAAAAAACCTTGCAGTAATTTGCTGAAACCATTGCTGCCCGGCGATCCCAGAGTTGGCTCCCCAGAAGCAGCGGTCGCTTCGTAAAGATTGCCGCCGATGCTTCGAAGTCCAGCCGGATTGATGAATTTCGCCAACTCAATTCGTCCGACTTCTTCGGGCTCGGTTTCACCGGGCAAAACCACCGAGATGGTGCCGCTCACGCCTACGTGGATGCCAACGGCGTCTTCCGGTACCGAAATGGAGGGGTCCAAAAGCAGGCCGGATGAATTAACAATCTGACCGCTGGAATTGAGATTGAAATTACCATCACGTGTATAAACGATCATCCCATCCGGCTGCTGAATCTGAAAAAATCCTTCCCCCTCCAAAGCAATATCGAGAGAGTTGCCCGATTGGACGACATCGCCCTGGGAGAAGTTTTTGATAGTGGCCACAGCACGATTGCCGTGGCCCACTTGTAATTCTGTTGGCAGCTCGGTATTCACCTGGTCAGCGACTCCGGCCGGACGAAAACTCTGATAGAAAAGATCTTGAAACTCAATGGTACTTTTCTTAAATGCCGTGGTGTTCACATTGGATAAGTTGTTGGCAATGTTATCCACACGCAGGCTCTGTGCGGTCATGCCCAAAGCAGCGGTTCTGAGCGCTCTATTCATATTCTAAGCTCCCTAATTATCGTAAGCGTCCGATCTGGTCGGCTGCTTGACCCAATAGATCATCCTGTGTTCGAATCACTTTTTGCTCCATCTCGAATTGCTGTAAAATTTCCATCATCCGTATCATCTCTACGACAGGATTGACATTGGAATCCTCAATAAAACCTTGCTTTACTGACGCCGATTCCACCGGTTGCATACCGCTTGATGCGTTGGCGAATTGGAACAAATTTGCGCCTTTTTTCATGAGCTTCTGCGGATCTTCCGGAGCTACAATTTGCAGCTTGTCGATTAAGTTTCCGTCGAGATAGATTTCTCCGGATTCGTTGATCAAAATTTCGTTAGGCGATTTTTGCTGGTTGTCAATCTCTATCGGGCCTCCCTCGCCTAAAACGATTTGGCCGTCAAAAGTGGTCAAAATGTTTTCCGCATTCATGGTGAATTTACCATTGCGCGTATAGGCTTCCCCCTGAGGCGTTTCCACTACAAAAAAACCTTCGCCTGAAATCGCCACATCCAATGGACGGTTGGTCTCTACCAAATTGCCTTGGGTGAAATCTCCTGATAACGAAGAAGTTGGGTAGTGACTCTCGATGCGTTCGCCCCCTTCTTCATAAAAAGTCAACTTCTCTTTCAGCGCATTCACAAAGACGTTATCGCGTTTGAAACCGCTTGTGCTTATATTCGCTAAATTATTGGTAACCACTTCTAATTGTGCCATCCGTGAGATCATAGAGTGGCCGTTTAATTCAAGTCTTCTTAGCATATTTTCGTTTCCTCAATTTTGGGACAGTAATGCAATGGCTGTGCCAAGTCTGAAATAAATGTAATGTGCCCATTAATAACAATAACTTGTGGTCTTAGAGGGTGGGGTGCTGAGACGGTTAGAAATGGAAATTTTTTCGGGAAGTTTTCTTAGAAAAGGGAGTTTTTACTAGAAACGCGGTCGGAAAGTGTGTTTCCCTTCGCGACGGCGTCCTCGCCGAGCAGACTCTATGCTGAGAAACCCTCGGCGAGACGCCTTAGGGAAGGGATTTTCGACTTTTCGGCCAAGCTTCTTAGCTTAATTGAGATCGAACTTCTCGAGGTTTTTTAAAAACTTAAAACCGTCTTGAGCTATCCAGACCTCTTTTGGAATGCGGGATGAAGAGATCAAGGACTCGACCTCACTTGGGCTAGGAGGGGGGGCGGTATGAAAGGCGATGTCTCGCGGAGCTGACACTAATGCGGCTGTAACGGATTCAATCAGAGATTTTAAGCCGTCCTCGAATTGTGCGTCGAATTGTTTTTTGTAAGGTGACGCCTCTTGTGAAGGAGATTCTGTTGATAGATTATGACAACTCAGGTCATTCAAGATGTTCTTAAAATCCGATCTGTCACGATGAGCAGCGGTTTGTTTGTTTATCATAGGTTCGATTGCATTTTTTACCCGAGGAGTTTTTGGGTTTCGATTGAGATAAAAGATCAATAAGACCGCATCGACCATGATAAAGACAGCTAGAATAAGCACGAATAGGGTGATTTTACTCTTTAGAGGAGGCTTCTGGTTTTGGGACGTGTTTGGTTCAGAGGCCGGTTTCAGTGCAGACAGCCGGTTCAAGAATTGACTTTGAGTGGAGTCTCTAAGTTGCCGGGAGAAAACCATGGATTTCTTAGGGGGCTCCTGATAAGGCTTGCTAGGCTCCCCGGAAACTTCCTGTTGAAGCTGCGGATAAACATCGATCACGATTCTTGCCGGGTACTTTAAATACGAAGGGAATAAAATTGTATTTTGCGAAAATAAATGGACAGTTGCTTCCAATGTGGTGTCCGTATAAGCGAGATGAATCGATTCTATGACATCACTATCACATTTATACTGACGAGGGGGCCACGTTCGAAAGCGGTTTATTGATCCTATGGAAATGAGTATTTTATTGGACGCTTCACTTAGGTTGTAGCGAACTGGCGCATCAAACTCCAGTACCAGACGTGAAAAGGTTTCGTGAAAACCGGTGCGGATATCCACGAGTTCTGCGCCGGCTGTCACAGCGGCATGCACATAGCAGCTCAGAATCGTCATAAAAAAGAAAACAGTCTGTTTAATATTCGACATTTACACCCGGATATCTATTTTGTCACCCTTGCCTACTTGCGAAGATTGCGGTTTTTTCATGGGTTTCACGTTTTTGATTTCGTTTTCTTCACTCAGCACGACTTTATCTATAATGGGTTGAGGGTCCGCTCCCTTTTCTTCTTTTTTTTTCTTTTTTGATTTTTTTTCTCCCTTTTCCCTTTGTTCGTTTGTATAGAGCGATTTCTCAACGCCTTTTAGAGGTTTGGCGATAGGAGCTATCCCCAATTCAGACATATTCAATCACCTTCCCTAAATTGGAACCTCAGTTTGATTTTTAACTTCATTGACTTCGTTTCTAATTTTGAGCAACGCTTTACCCAGGAGTCGACAGACACGTGACTCCGACAAATCCAAAACTTTGGCAATTTCTAACTGCGTCATTTCGTCTGAGTAGTACATAATGACAATCAACTTTTCTCGCTCAGGGAGATTACGGATGGCTTCTTTGACCAAGTTAAACATGTCTTTCTTGCTAAATTGCTCTAAAGGTCCTTCATAAGAATTGTCTGCAATGACCTCGCTCAACCTGACCTCCTCGTCGTTAATATTTTGCTTCTGGTCAAAGGTGGTGGTAAAATTAAGCTGCACCAATTCCATCAGACGATGATATTCATCTAAATCCAATCCCAGCTCAGCGACCACTTCCGCATCGGATGGCTCCCGGGCCAGTTGCTTGGTAAGCTGTGATAGGGTCCGTTCGATAGCTCGAATTTTTGCACGGTCGCTCCGGCTGATAAAATCGATTTTTCTCAAATAGTCTAAAATGTGTCCTCGTATTCTGAAGGTAGCATACGTTTTAAACTTGGTCTTCTTTGAGATGTCAAAGTCATCGAAGGCTTGAATCAATCCCAAAATCCCAGCGCTGTGGATATCCTCAAACTCTGTTTTGCTTCTTCTCGGGAGCTGCATCCGTCCTAATACGAATCTTACCAGAGGTAAGAATTGTATGATGACCTGCTCCCGGAGTTTCGGATCTCGCCTCCTCGTGTATTCTCGTACTAAGTCTTCCGGGTTCAACCTTTACTTCCCCTTGCCTTTCTTTGATTGAAGATCAACTTCAGGCTTATCAAAAAAACAACTAAAATACCATATGTCCCCGCAAATACCATGAGGCCCCTGAACAGGCTTTCCTTCAATGAGATTTGTGAAATTATGCAGAATAAAACCGTGACAACCGATACAAACAAACTAAATTTTGTCATAAGATTCTTCATGCTATCAATTTACTCGAGAATCGCGTTTGCAATAAACTTGTTGCTCGCAATAAGAATATCGTCCGGAATGTTTTGACCATTAGTCAGAAACGAGATCGGAAGATTGATCTTTTTGGCGACATTGAGTATGTTGCCAATACGGGGCGTCTCGTCGAGTTTTGAGAATATCAACCGGTTGACGGGTAAAGCCCCAAAACTTTTGGCCGCATCTAACGAATTGTCGGGGCGTATCGACACCGAAAGCACCAAGTGAATTTCATCGGGTCTACGGATGTCAATGAAGGATTGCAGTTTTTCGATGTGCTCCGAATTGTAGGGACTTCTTCCTGCGGTATCCACCAAGATCACTTCATAATCTTTGAATCTTTGCAGCGCACGCTCGTATTCAGCAGGAGTGTAGGCGATTTCTAAGGGTCGTTGCGACAGCGTTGCAAACATCTTCAATTGGGCCGCGGCAGCGACACGGTATGTGTCAATAGTGATAAGCGCCACGCGCCTTTTGCCGTAGAAGTCCGGGTTGGTAGCCAATTTGACCGTCGTCGTGGTCTTACCTACGCCGGTTGGCCCCACAAGGTAAATGATCTTAGGGCGGTCTTGAGGGATTTGGAGTTGACCGTCAACTCGGAAGTAATTCGAAATAGCGTCCCAAAGGGCATGCTCGTCGTATCCGCTGATTCTGCTTTCGGGCGAAAAGTCGATTTTACGAGCCAGATCGGCGGCGACGTCCTCGTCCAATCCCTTGGTTCTGATGAGCATATGAAACGGTTCGGAAGATAGGATCGCGCCCACAGGAAATCGTTCGTTGGGAATATTGATGACGGCCTGTTTTAGGCTTTCCAGCTCCTCTTTTATCTGAGCCGCCCAATAATTGGGATCCTTTGGCCGCTGGATTGACGAAGGGGAGTAAAGTCTGCGTATCTTCGAATCAACAGGTTCCCCCTCAGCTATCATTGCATGAATTTCTACCGCTTCCGGTCTTAAAGAATTCGGTGCAGGAATCTTTTTTGTTTGAAGTATGACGGCTTCCTTGCCGAGCTCATCTTTGACCATTTGCATCGCGGCTTTAATTGAAGGTGCTTTGAATTTCCTAATCATGATGAATAACTCCCAGGCTGCCAATAGAATTGATCTTCAAATTCGAGGTCAAGTCAGAGTAGGACAACACAGTTAGATTTGGCAAAACCGGTTCAAAAAAATTGCGAACAAAACGGCGAATTTTCGGGCTGGTGATCAGCAGAGCTTTTCCCGTAGTCGCAATCATCTCCTGCATCTTTTCCGCAGTTTCCGAGAAAATTTTATTAATCGCGATAGGAGGTAAACCAAAATTTTGTACAGGCGGCGCGCCATTTTTCATCTGACTCATCACCTGTTCCTCAAATCGAGGATCGAGCGTCATCGCCGTGATCTCCTCCCGTTCATCCTTGTACAAATTGCTAATGGTTTCTGCTAAAGCGTTGCGCACATATTCGGTCAACAGATCCGCATCTTTCGTGTGAGGGGCGTAATCGGACAGCGTTTCCAGAATCGTGCTTAGATCTCTTATTGGAATATGTTCTTTCAGTAGATTTTTTAACACGTTTTGAACGGCGCCAACCGAAAGCAAATCCGGAATCAGCTCCTCAACTACAGCAGGGTGAGCCTCCTTAAAATTATCAAGCAATTTCTGTACGGCTTGGCGATCTAATATCTTGTATGTTTTGGCTTTCAAAACTTCCATTAAATGTGTGGAAACCACAGAAGAAGCATCGACCACGGTATATCCTTTTAGTTCGGCCTTTTCTTTCTGTTCCTGGTTCAACCAATAAGCATTCATTTGAAAAGTTGGATCGATGGTCTTGATACCGTCTAATTCTTCTTCTTCGCCGCCAGGGGTCAGGGCCAGATAATACCCGGTCATGATCTCTCCGCGTGCGGCCTCGTTACCTTTTATCTTGATAACGTATTCGTTCGATCCCAATTGCACGTTATCACGGATGCGTATCGGCGGGACCACGATACCGAGCTGCTGAGCAATTTGCTTGCGAATCATCGTAAGGCTCTCCAACAGGTCGCCGCCTTGGTTGACATCGATCAAGGGAATCAGACTGTACCCAATTTCGATCTCCAGGGGGTCCACATGCAAATAATTTTCAATCTTATCAGCTACGTGTTCTTCCGGCTCCTCAAGCCCGTCTTCTTCAGACTCCGCTTGCATCTCCTCGATGAGACCTTTGGTCAAATAACCGATTCCGCCGGTAGCCCCGCCTAACAAAAGAAAGGGCAAGGTCGGAAGTCCGGGAACAAAACCCAATAGGAGCAGAACGCCCGATGAAATGTAGATAGGTCGTGTTTTCGAAAGAAATTGCCTGGTTACGCTCTGTGCCAGACTAATCTCGGTTGAGGTTTTGGAAACAATAATACCGGCAGATGTTGAGATAATCAGCGCCGGCATTTGTGTGACTAAGCCATCGCCGACAGTCAAAATGGTATAAGTGGCAAGTGCATCCTGCACACTCATCTTGAGCTGTACGACGCCGATGATCAGGCCGCCAAGAATGTTGATAAATGTGATGAGGAGTCCGGCGACGGCATCGCCGCGAACGAATTTGCTGGCGCCATCCATGGCGCCATAGAAATCGGCCTCTCCACGAATTTCATCTCTGCGTCGCCGAGCTTCTGTTTCGTCGATAAGTCCGGAGTTCAAATCCGCATCGATCGCCATTTGTTTGCCAGGCATGGCATCTAACGTAAACCGTGCGGTCACTTCCGCAATTCTGCCAGAGCCTTTGGTGATGACCACAAAATTGATGATGATCAAGATGATGAAAATCACCAAGCCGACGACGTAGTTCCCTTTCACCACAAAACTGCCGAACGACTCGATGACTTCGCCGGCATACGCCTCCCCGAGGATGAGGCGAGTAGACGCCACATTCAATGAAAGACGAAAAAGCGTAATCAGCAATAGAATGCCCGGGAAGACAGAAAATTCTAACGGTTTGATGGAGTACATTGGGATGAGTAAAATCATCAAGGAGCACGTGATGTTGACCGCCAGCAAGATATCGAGTAAAATGCTGGGAAGCGGGATGATCATGAAGATCAATATCGCAACCACAGACAATGCGAGCAGGATATCGGTACGGTTAATGATGGCTTTGAAGGTCCTGTTCTCCAAAATCAGATCTCCACGGTGCTCGAACTGTTGTTTTTTTTCAAAAAGCAGCTCTTTGGGCGTGGCCGAAAAGTCCAAAAGCACTTCCCGAAGGCGTCTCGCCGAGGGTTTTTGGGCACAGAATCGGGAGAGACCCGCTCGGCGGGGACGCCTTCGCTAAGAAAATAATCTTTTCGGCTGCGGCCCTTAGGGTCGCTTGTTTTGCTTGCGCTGATAAACATAGGCAAAGACCTCTGCCACAGTCTGAAAAAGCTCAAACGGAATTTGTTTGCCGATTTCACAACTTTTATACAGCGATTGAGCTAACGGCTTATTTTCGATAATCGGAATCGCATGCTGCTTGGCTATCTTTTTAATTTTTTCAGCGATTAACCGCGCCCCTTTTGCCAGCACAACCGGGGCGCTCATGGTCTCAGGATTATATTTCATTGCGATAGCCAAGTTCGTTGGGTTGGTGACGACCACATCGGCTCGAGGCACGTCATCCATCATTCTCTGCCGGGCCCGTTCTCGTTGCAGGCTGCGGATCGCATTCTTAACTAGGGGGTCGCCTTCAACATCTTTCTGTTCATCCTTGACCTCCTCCTTGGTCATTCTGAGATCTTTTTTGAATTGCCACTTTTGATACAAGAAATCAACAACAGCGAGAACCATCAGCGCCCCGGCAATACTCATTGCGATTCGAAAAACCGATGTCGCTATGAAAACGAGAATCTGTCCCACGCTTTCATGAATGAGTTGAATGTACGACTCTATATTGCGATGGATCGTCCAATACGTGATTACGCCTACCAAGAATATTTTCAGAAAACTCTTAGCGAGCTCCATCAGTGATTTCAAGGAGAAAAATTTTTTGAAGCCGGTAAGCGGATTGAGTCTGCTTAATTGGGGCGCCAGTGGTTTTAGCGTAAAGAGAAACCCAAATTGCACGACATTCACACTCAATCCTATTATCGTCAGAACAATCATTAAAGGCGCTATCATAGATATCATCGCGCCGAGACCCGCGCTAAACAGATACTGGATACTGCTATTGGTAATTGTCATACTCCCCGCTTGTTGATAAAAAGACTTGAAAATAGAGATTAACCGGTTCAGTATGCCTGTGCTCAAAAAATAAAGGGTCAGCAGCCCAAAAAAGAGAATAAACACGGAATTGAGCTCCGGGCTTTTGGGGACGTTCCCTTTCTCCCGGGCTTTTTGCAGCCGTTTTGGAGTTGCCTCTTCGGTTTTATCGAGCGCGGAATTTTCAGCCATGAAATGTCACTCGAAAAATTTCAGGAAGTGCTGAACGATGTCAGGATCAAAAAGTTTTCCAGCATCGAGCTTGATATATTCAACGGCCTCCTCGAGCGGATGCAATCTTCGATAAGGCCGGTCAGAAGTGTATGTGTCGAAAAAATCGGCTAATGCGACGATACGGGAGTATTCATGGATTTCGTTTCCTAAAAGTCCTCTGGGAAAACCCAGTCCATCAAAGCGTTCGTGGTGTTGCAGCACGACAATGGTAACCAAGCCATTGAATTGGCATCGACGACCCAAGTACTGAAACCCTTTTGTTGTGTGTTCTCTAAATTGTTCCAGTTCGTGCTCATCTAAGGGTGTTGCTTTCGCTAAAATGGCTTCATCGACAAAGCCTTTTCCAAAATCGTGCAATAAAGCCCCTAAAGTCAGGTCTATCATTTTGAGCTGATGGTATTCTAAACTGTGACCTATCAAAATTGAGTAAAGCGCTACATTTAAAGCGTGTTGGTAGAGGTAATCATTTTGCCTTTTCAAGTCTAAAAATCTCAATTGTGTGTAGGGTCGAAAATGGACCTCTTGCAGGATTCTTTCTGCCAAGTGCAACAACTCCTGTTTACTTTTCGCAAGCTGTACTCGACCTTCATTGAGCAGATTTTTGAAAATATCTTTGATGATAAAAGGCGCTTTAGCACGTAAATCTTCTGAGATGATGAGATCATCGGAGTCAAAATTGTCGTCAGCATTTGGCTGCAAATAAATGCTTTGATATCCGGCCTCTTTGAGATGGGAATAATGCATCTCCTTGATTTCGCTGCCTTGTTTCAGCAATAAGCTTGCATTTGAGCTGTAAATATTTTGCCCTAAATACTTACCAATCACGTCTGGGCTCAACTCTTCGATTATAGCATCCATGTGTTAACCTCAAAATGTTAAGAGTAATTCTTTAACGTTGTTTTTCATCGAACTTAGAATCGTTTCGAAGAACAAGTAAAAAACCGGTAGCGAAACGATCAGAATGATGAACCCTAAACCAAGTCGCATAGGCAAGGCTATAAAAAAAATATTCATTTGTGGGGATGTTCGGGCAATGATACCCATACTCAGCTCTAAGAGAGCAAAAGTCACGAGTGCAGGCGCCGCCAACTTAATCGCGATTTTGAAAATGTCTGAGAACATGGTAAGCATCTTTTGGCCGGTGAGGCTGCTCATCAATGCCTGATTGCTTATCGGCACAATGCTGAAACTGTCATGAAGTGCATTGATAATTAAATGATGACCATTGAGTTGTAAAAACAAGACCAAGGCTATCATAGAAAAAAAATTCCCGATCGGTGAGGCTTGCGCACCACTTACGGGATCGATGAGCTCAGCCATGCCCAGGCCCATCTGATTGCCAATTAATCGACCGGCAATTTGAAACGCTTCGAAGATGAGTCTGGTGTTAAATCCAAAAAACAATCCAATAAAGACTTCTTTTGTTGACGCCATCAACAAAAATGGATAAAACAGCTCCTCTTTGGGAATTGGATTTTTGGCAACAGGCAGGAGGATGCTCGCTAAAAGCAAGGACAGAAATATTTTAAGCTGGAACGGGATCGCCCGTGAGCCGAACACAGGCGCAACCGAAATCAAAGCCAAAATCCTGAGAAACCCTAAGAAATACAAAATCACTTGTTGGTTTGATAATCCTAAAATCTCGTTTAACATTATCGTTTACTTCGAAATCATAGATATCTGAGTAAAAACATTCGTTGTGAAATCCACTAAATGATTTAAGAACCAGGGCATCAATAACAAGATAATAATTGCGACGACAGCCATTTTGGGTATGAATGATAACGTCATTTCATGAATCTGGGTTACCGACTGGAAAATGCCTACAGCTAAGCCGACTGTCATCCCTCCAATTAAAATAGGCGCTGTCACCATCAAAGCGGTTTTGAGGGTTTCCTGCGACCAAAATAGAATAAACTCAGTGGTCATAGTTAAGACTCCATTATTAAGCTCGAATTCCTGAAAGAACCGATTCGACCACGAGATACCACCCATCCACTAAGACAAATACCAGAATTTTGAACGGGAGAGATATGGTGATCGGAGGCAACATCATCATACCCATTGACATCAAAACCACGCCCACAATAAGGTCGATTAGAATCAAGGGTAAATAAATCACAAATCCAATCTGGAAAGCAATTCGCAGCTCGCTTATGATAAAAGAAGGTATGAGAACATGTAAAGGCAGATCGTCCGGGGTCTTCGGGCTTTCCATATCAGCCAAGCGGACGAAGAGCATGAGATCTTTCTCCCGGGTTTCCTTGAGCATGAACTTACGCATAGGCTTGATGGCTTTATCCAAAGCGTCACTTTGTGAGATTCTTTCTTGCAAATAGGGTTGTACACTGTTCTTATTTATCTCATTCCAGACAGGCTGCATGACGAAAAAAGTCAAAAAGAAAGATAAACCGATAATAATTTGATTAGCTGGCGATTGTTGTGTTCCAAGCGCTAAGCGTAAAAAATGAAACACGATGACGAGTCTGGTGAACGAGGTCATCATAATAAGAATAGCCGGTATGAGAGACAGTACCGTAATGAAGAACAGGATTTGGATGGCCAAGCCGAACTCCTGTTTGCCACCGCCTTTAGGAAACTCGAGCGTGATTTTGGGTACCGGTTGAGCGCTGATCTCTTCAACGCACATCAGGCCGAACAGAATCACCAACGCAATTATGAGAAATCTGTATTTCAAAATTATTTTTTGAAAAAATTCGTCATCAACTTTTTAAAGTGAGGCTCCGAAGACCCGTTTTGATTCCATTGGCTCCTTTGCTCATCACTTAACTGGTCCTCGGGAATATCCAAGAGCACCGAAATCTGCTTTTCCGTCACACCTAAAATAAGTATGTGCCCAAGCGCTTCAACAAAAAACAGCGATTTTTTGGGACCCAATAATCTCGACCCTTTAATTTGAATATTGCAGCAGGTCCCGCTTGCGCCGCCGCCATAAAGTAAATGTTTGCTGCTCCTCAGCAGAACATACAAGATAATGAGCAAGATGACGATGAAGCCGCTGGCTTTGAGCAAAAACCAGGATAAACTTTCCGAAGTCACTTCCTGCGATTGCTGGCTGCTCGTACTTTGTGCCTGGGTTTGCGCCTTCTTATGGGAAAATGTTTCACACTGGCCGTCATCTCCGCCAAGACCTGCACATAACATAAACGTCAAAAGTAGAATAGAAAGGAGGGGTCGTATTCTCATACGCATTCTGAGTCTCTTATCCTTCAGATGGATTCAACAGCCTTAAGATTCGAACTCCAAAGTAATCATCCACAACCACCACTTCACCCTGTGCGATTTTACTTTGGTTTACATAAATATCGACCGGTTCTTCCGCCAATTTGTTGAGCCCAATGACTGAGCCTTTCCCTAAGTTCAATACTTCGCCGAATGGAATTTCCTTACGTCCAAGCTCTACTGTCAGTTGAAATGAAACATCCTTGAACATTTCGAGTTTCTTGTCATAAAAGTCGGTGGGTTGCTGAGCCGTACCTTCCGGATCAGAATCATCCGAGTCCATACTCGTCTCTTCTTCGGAAACGACGGTTACAGGCGGCGCTTCTTCTTCGCTGCCGGTCTCCTCTTCTTGAAGCTCTTTGGCTTTTTCTTTGCTTTGTTCATCCATATATGATCACTGCATAATATATTTTGTGAAATATAATTTATCGAATTTTCCGGTGGATAAATTTTCATTCACTTCTTGCAGCAGCCCTTCCTTGAGCTCCTCTCTTAAGGTTATGTCGAGCAGCTCCTCTGAGGTTTTTTTTGTCAAGAAAGAAATGATAGAATCGCGAATCCAAATGGTTTTTGTCTCCGCTTCCACGATGATCTCAGGATTCTGGGTTTCCAGGCTCATCTCGAAAACTAAGTATCTCCTCCCTAAGGTGCCGGCAGGGTTGATAACGATATCTTTGATTTCTAAAAATTGCCCTACGGTCTTTGGATCTATAGGGGGTGGAGGTTCTTCGGGTTTTTCAGGTTTCTCTGCGAAAAAGTGTCCTACTATAAAATAGGCAATGGCCGCCTGAACGATGAGAATGACAGGAATTAAGAGAAATACTGAACCTTTTGAGCCCTTCTTTTTATCGGCGCTGTTTCCTAAATCTTTATTTTCAGTTTCATCCGCCATGATTGTTCTCTATAATTTTAGAAAAATCTCAACTCGTCGGTTCTTCGCACGATTTTTGGGTGAATCATTAGGAACCAAGGGTCGATATTGACTGTGACCGGCCGCCGCGAGTTTCGCCGGGTCCATACCCTGCTCTTTCACCAAATACTGCACCACATTTAAAGCTCTTTCAATCGAGAGCTCCCAATTCGATGGATATTCTGCCGTTCGAATGGGAAGGTTATCCGTGTGACCTACCACTTTGATTTCCTCTCCCATCTTTTCGAGGGAGACAATAATTTTAGCCAAGAATGGCATGAAAGTGGGTTTGATCTCAGCGCTCCCGAGTTCGAATAAGATTTGCTCGCGAATACGCAGCAAAATCTCTGTTTCGGTTGCTTGGATTTCAACGTACTCCTCTAAATTGTTTTGCGCAATCTGGTCTTTCAACATCTCGACCTTTTCGAGAATGCTTTGATTTTTCCTCGTCACGCTCACCGATGAAAACCAACTGTTGTCGCTGTGCACCTCCTTATTGTCTCCCAGCACGCCAAAAGCGCCTTGCAAGGATCCCATGGCAGCTTTGAACTTCTCGATTTCAAGGGAGGCAAACGACATAATCAGAACGAAGAAGGCCATCAGCAGTGTCATCATATCGCCATAGGTGGTCATCCACCCTGGCGCGGTTGGGGCGTCGTCTTCCGGTTCTTCTTCTTTCTTGCGGTCACTCATTTGCTTTGGCCTCGCTCTCCTTTAATTCTCCGTTCTGCCGCTCTTTTGGCGCCAAAAATGTCAACAGCTTGTTCTTAATCACTCTCGGGGATTCTTCGGCCTGAACCGATAGAATTCCTTGCAGCAGCATCTCTTTGAACAGCACCTCTTCTTCGGAACGCTGTTTTAATTTACCGGCCATAGGCATAAAAAAGAGGTTAGCGAAGAGCGCGCCGTAAAGTGTGGTGATCATCGCAAGCGCCATTCCTGGGCCAATCCCAGCCGGGTCATCCAAGCTTTGCAGCATTTTGATGAGTCCAAGCAGAGTTCCGATCATCCCGAAGGCAGGTGCATAGGTTGCTAAGGCCATGTAAATTTTCTGGCCGACCTTGTGCCGTTGGCCCAGTAAACCGAGCTCAGCTTCGAGAATATTTTTCAAATCCTCGGCCTCGGTCCCATTAACAACTTGCTGCATCCCCTCTTTTAAAAAATCAACATCAATTTCTTTCAAGTCTTCCTCGATTCCCAACAGGCCGCTTGTTCTGGCTTTTTTAGATAAATCGAGAATTTTTTCAATATACTCTTGGGGTGAAACGTCTTGATGCAGTAAGGTTTTCTTGGTGACTTGCATGACAGCAATGACGTCTTTCATTGGAAAATTAATAAAAACCGCGGCGAAAGCGCCTCCCATCACGATGAGAAAGGAGGGCAGGTTAAAGAAAAGCTGCCAGCCAGCATCGAGAAAAATAGAACTTCCGAGGACGCCAAGGCCGAGAAGGACGCCTATGAGTGTTGATTTATCCATGGAATTATCGCTTCAACTGGACGACTTCATTTAGGAATTGATCCGCAACGGTTATGGTCCGGGCATTTGCTTGGAAAGCCCTTTGCGCAATGATCATTTCTGTAAACTCTTGCGCTAAATCCACATTGGAGGATTCAAGAGTTCCGGACAATATCGCGGTGTCGAACTCGTTTCCAGCTTTGCCGATAATGGCTTTTCCGGAGCTCTCAGTTGCTTGGAATACATTGTTGGCAACATGGACAAGGCCTTCAGGATTACTGAATTGCGAGAGTCCCACCTGCGCGATTAAGCTATCCACTCCATTTGTGAAAGTACCGAATAAGCGTCCGGCCTCATCGATGAAAAAAGACGAGAGGTTGCCTAAGCCTTGTCCATCTTGTTTTGAGACATTGACCGTGGATTTTCCATCAAATAAGGTCATTCCACTCAAATCGTCGCGCTTGCCAAAATCGATGCCCACCGTGACCGCTTCAGCGCTATTTTTCGGGTCAAATGTCAAGTTGACTTCAGCAGCATCATTCAGTCCAGTGTCTAAGGTTCCATCTGCCCCGAAGACCAATGTACCTGAACCTCCCTGGGTGATAGTTTCATCACCGTCCAGACTGACTTTGAAGGCCCACTCGCGTTCATTCTCGGTTTTTGTGAAGGTAAAAGTGAGTACATGGGTCAGCCCTAGACTGTCATAGACGAGCGCAGAAGTTGTGACTTTCGGGGTCGTGCCAGCGATTGAGTTCTCAAGCGTCGGTAAGGCAATGGTACCGGCATTCGATGACCCTGCTTTCACGCTGATTTCAAGTTTACTGTCGCCAAAGTTGTCATCGCGTACCACGATGACGCCATTTTCAAGGGTCGCGGTGGCACCGGTATAAGCATTATTGATCACTCCTAACAGATCGTCGAGAGTGGCGCCATCATTGCCGGCTCCATAGGTAAAAGTTGCTGACACATCTGTGCCGTCGGGATTCTTTCCCGTGATCGTGATCGTATCGCCATCGACTAAAGGAGTCGTGGTTTCGACGAGATCGTTAAATTGAGTCGTTCCTATCGCAGGCGCGCCAGTAGCAGCGACGGTAAAGGTTTTGTTTGCCGTCCAGGTCTCTTGGGTGATTTTGGCGCTGGCCGCCAAGTTTCCGGTAAGGCTGATGTTTTTTGTGGCGACGGCCGGTGATATCATCGTAGGATCTATGTCGATATTTTCTAAGCTGCCGCTGCTTTCAGGAATGTTACCGTCCGCATCAGCCATCAAACCTCGAACAAAAAAACCACTCGGTGTTACAAATCGCCCCTGATGATCGAAATGGAAATTCCCTGCCCGCGTGTAATATTCTCGTTGTCCGTCGCCAACGACAAAGAAACCCTTGCCTTGTAAACCCAAATCTGTTTGGCTGTTTGTGGATAGCAAAGTCCCTTGGGAGAATTGTCGATCGACGCTTCCCGTTCGTGTTCCCAATCCAACTTGAATGGGGTTGACTGAGCCGCCGGCTAAAGAATTTTGCGCACTTCCAAGAAGCTGACCGAAGGACTCGTGAAATTGGATTCTCGACGATTTGAAGCCTATTGTGTTCACATTCGCAATATTATTTCCAATGACATCCATTTTTAATTGTTGAGAATTCATGCCGGACACACCGGCAAAAAGAGAGCGCATCATGATTCTGTTCCTTTCACTTTTTGGGTTCTATTTTCACTCTATCTATTCAAACTCAGAATCACCGATTTGAAACACATCGGCCATTTGTACATCCCGGTCGCCAATTCTCAAGATCGCGTTGCCATTTTCATAGCGTACACTTGAAATCAGACCCGTGATAAAAGTTTGCGCCGTTATGCTGTTACCATCCAGGTTTCTTGCACTGACAGAAAAAGTATATTCACCATCCGGTTGAAGATCGCCAGCGTTATCTTTGCCATCCCAGGTGAAAGCATGTTCGCCAACGACGCGCCCGTCTAATTCGATAGTTCGCACCGGCACACCGTTGCTATCGTTTATTGTTATAGTCACGTTTTCTGCTGCGGAGAATAAACGAAAATTGAGATCGACCGGCTGCCCTTCAACCACGGTGACCTGGTTTCCTAAGGCCTGCACTTCCTTGCCAATGAGCGTTGTTGCCATCATGTTATTGATGGACTGATTGAGCAGCATATCGGTTTCGATGCTGTTGCTTAAGCTCGTGTTGATGTTTTGTAATTGCTCTACAGAGCTGAATTGGGCAAGCTGTGCTGCAAAGTCCTCACTTTTCATAGGATTCAACGGATCCTGATGCCGCAGTTGCGTGACCAGCAATCTTAAAAAATCGTCTTTGCCTAAAATGTTGTTTGATGACCCAAAAAAATTTTGGGGTGGAGCGTGGGTTATGGGTTCGGATGAAGTCATCGTTGCCTCCAAGTCTTTGAGTTAGTTTCTTGCTGAATGAATATCAAGCCCAGACCTCAACGGTATTGTAACCAAAATTGCGTTGCAATAAGTGCAATGGCATCGAATCATGGCTTGCGTTCTGAGTTTTATTGAGAAGGAATCGCTGAGCTCGATTGTCCGGTCCGGCTCCAGTAAAGGCTTTTTCCCCGGCGTCGCTTCCTGAATGGTCACTGCTAAGGTTGATGTTCAATTTATCGATCTCAACGCCCTGGTTTGTCAATCTTTCATGCAGCGTACTCATTTGATTTTGTAACCACTTTTTCGCTTCTTCATTTTCGACTTGAATCTGAAGGTTTATCTTATTGTTGGATTTTGTGACGTCGACCATTAACTTGCCAAGCTTTGCCACTTCCACTTCGACTTCCAACTTCTGAGTCGTCGCAATGGCAAGCTGATCCGTCACTTTCGATATTTGTTGGATCAAATTCAGAATGTGAGCCTCTTTTGTATGACTTGGCGCCATAACATTTTCATTCGCCAATCCTTTATCGAGCAAACCACTCAAATTTTGGATGTTATTGAAAACGTTTTGCTTTTTGAGAGATTCGAAAAATTCTTTGTCCTGTAAAAAGGAATTGCCTTGTTCGGAGCTCCAAGAAGATTCCTCGGTTTGCGACGACAGCTTGGATGAATTTTCAGATTCATAGTTTGTTTCTCCACCCTTCTCAGATTGTATCTCATCTCGAGGAGCCCTGATCTTTACGGCCTTTTTACTTTGATGACTGATTTTTGCCAACGGGTCCAAGAAACCGGCAACAGCCTGTTTTTGAGAAATGTTCCATTTGTTCGCCTCTTTTGCCATTTCAGTTGAATGGGTTGGCTTCTTTTTCGCTGTATCTCCTGCAATCGGTTTTATTTTAATCTTCAGGTTTTCTACTTTCAGTCCATGCTCTTTCAAACGAGATTTTAGAAAATGTATCCCTTGTTGGCTGTTAGGCCGGGATCGTTTGCTTCCCTTAATCGACTCGTCCGCCTCATGCGACATTGTAGAATCGTTATCAGCAGCTTCTGCGTGAAGTCCTTCGATTCTTTTGTTTTTAAGATGACCGGCCGCCGGTTTTATATGAATCCCCGGATTTTCTGCTTCCCGTCTATTCTCTTTCAAACGAGATTTCAGAAGATTTATCCCTTGATGATTGTTGGGCAGGGATCGTTGGATTCCCTTAATAGACTCGTCCGTCTCATTGCGCATGGCAGCATCGTTGTCAGCCGTTTCTGCGCGAAGTCCTTCGATATTTTTGTCTTTCGGATGACCGGCAGCCGGTTTTATTTGAACCTCCTGATTTTCTCTTTTGCGACCCGTCTCTTTCAAAGGCGATTTCAGAGAATTTATCCCTTGATGATTGTTGGGCCGGGATCGTTTGGTGCCCTTAAGCGACTCGTCCGCCGCATGTTGCATTGCAGAATCGTTAGCAGCTTCTGCACGAAGTCCTTTGATTCTTTTGTCTTT
>JBHHWX010000013.1:0-28134 GCA_046756745.1 bacterium
CTGAAATGCAAACGTGGTTTGTGTCAAATCGATTCATTTTTTTACAGATACGTTGAAATTGGATATGGATATGAGGATTCGAATTTGTATTGAGCGTGGCATAAAATTTGTTTAAATTTAACAGGTTATAAACGATTCTGTTAAAGCATTTTGGGAAACATGGAAGGTATCGAAATTTCACAAGCAAAGATTGGAGCAAGAAGGGATATCACCATGCTTGCTATACGGGGTTATGTCGATACAATGACATGTTCACAGCTACTTAACCGAATCACAGAAATATTAAACCAAAAGACATTTCATATTATCGTTGATATGGCTCAGGTGAGTTATGTAAGCAGTGCTGGTTGGGGAGTCTTTGTTGGGGAGATTAAAGATATTCGCGAAAAGGGCGGGGATTTAAAAATAGTTCAGATGACTCCTGAAGTTTACGATGTGTTTGAAATGCTCGAATTTAATAAAATCCTCTCTTATTATGAATCCATTGAAGAGGCGATGAATGATTTTGATCTTTCCATCGGGCTTGATATCACGAAAAGCGTTGCACGCAGCTATCAGCCCGAAGACTCCAGTGTTGGAACGGCTGTACCAAAACCCTCTCAAAGGACGCCTGTCAAGCCTTCTTTCAACAGAAATTCTCAGTTTGCATTTAAAAAACAAGTTGACGAAAAACGCTTGCCTTTGACTGAGAAAATTAAACTGGTTATTATTGACGATCCGAGAAAAGGTGTTATGAAGATTAAACAAGCTTTGAAAACCGAAAGATTCGGCTATACTAAGATTGGTTCTCTTAAGCTTTATCGAATCCTAAAAAAACTCAATCTGGAGGACAACACAAAAAGGTATCGATTTTATAGATCGAGATAAATTATAACCATTAAGGACGAGAGTAACTCATGATACGACTCATCAATCAAGGACGGTTGAGGCCCCTTATTCAATCATTCTGCTTGTTCACATTCATTGGTCTCTTACAGATTTCACCTTTAAATGCAAAACCACAAAGAAGCTCTCAAACATTCAAGAGAGGCGACGCTCTCAGGCTCATGGTTTGGCAACCTTATCGAATTAGTGATGGTAAAAATCAAAGTATTGATTTAAATGGCGAGTACGCCATTGATAACAGAGGAAGTGTCTTTTTCCCGCTTGTCGGCGAAGTTAAAGTCGTCGGTTATACATCAACGACATTAGCTGAACAGCTCAAAGATAAATTTAGTCCTTTTTTGGAAGAACCCGTCATCGTCGTGGAACCCCTTATACGAGTTGTGATGTTAGGTGCGTTTCGTCGTCCCGGGACATATTTAATTGAGCCTGACGCTTCGTTGTGGCAGTTGGTGGATAAGGCGGGCGGGCCGAGAGATGACAGTAACTTGAAGAAGATGTGGGTTGAACGCGGTGGAAGAGTCGTCAAGAAGAACATACTCAGTGGTTTTGAAAGGGCTTATTCTTTGAAAGAGATAGGGGTCTCTTCGGGTGACCAGGTTGTTGTTCCGGAAAAGAAAAAGTTCCGCCTTAAAGATGCGTTAGAAATTTTACGGTTTGGTGTAACAATCATTAATATTTATTTCTTAGTTGATAGAATAGGAAAAACCTAAATTAAATAGTGCTTGACCGAAAACTCGTAACACGCGCAATATAAATCACTTTGCGAAGGCGTCCTTGCCGAGTGAGCAGGGATTCACCCTCGTTCAGGAGGCCTGCGGGCATGTGAGAATCGTTTTCGGTCACGCACAAAATAGTAGACTATATTACCTCAGGAGTTTGTGCGAGCATGGAGCCGTTTGCTATCGATCAAAATGAGTTGTTACAGGACGAGAAAATTGATTTGAGACGCTATTACCGGGCTTTGCTTAAACGGTGGTGGCTGGTTTTATTGATTACATTAGTGGTTTCCGTACCGTGGGGGCTTTATATAAAAAGCCAGCCGCCGGTCTATGAGGCAGAAACGCTCATTCGATTTAACGACTCGAGTGGCAACGAAGGGATGATGCAGAGACGGAGGACTGAGATTAAGAGCCGTTCCTTTGCCGAAAGAGTGGTCGCTGAGTTGGGGCTATCGATGAGTTTTGATTTCGAAACCGAAAATCTTATTAAAAGGAAGCAGGTTTTCGAAGATTTTTCTACAACAAATCATCCTGTCCCAGGCCGTTACGTACTCCGTCTTACAGACGCTCAACTGTATGAGTTGTACAAACGTTCGAGCGAGAATCCGGAGCAATTGAATCTTTTGCAAAGAGGTCAGATAGCTGATGTCGTTAATGAGTTTACTGTTGTCAACGGCTTTTCTTTTCGATTTGTTGATGAAGGTTTACTAATCCCCGCTGAAATTCCGTTCAAAATTTCGGCTTTCCCGAAAGCTGTTATCTCGTTTCAGAATCGCATCAATGTCAACACCGATCGTACAGGAACGTTGATGTCAATTTCACTTACGGATACGGACCCCAACTTGGTCGCTGAGATGACCAATCATTTGGCAGAGATATTTATTCGTCATACCGCACGACTTAAAAATGAAGGGATCACAAGCAGACGAGAAATTATTGACAAACAATTGGAAATTGTAACCCAAGAGTTGCAAGAGGCATCAAGAGCATTAAAGAATTTTAAAGAGCGGCATCCGATATATCTAAATCCAAATTCACAAAACCAAACAAATGAAATGGCCCAGGTCCAAAACAACGAAAGAAGACTCAATGAGGCTATCAAAACGTTGAGCGATCTTCTCGTCAAAAAGACCGAAGAGAGTTTAGCGATAAACGGCAGCGGAACTCGCGGAGCGGAGTCGAACGCTCGATTTCTAATGTTGCAAATCGTAAAACAGAAAGTTTTTGACAGCGACGCTACGATGTTAGTTTACCGCCAGGAATTAGGACAATTAGAATCGGATTGGAATAATATCGCGACAAGATTATCGCCGGATAATCCTAAAGCAAAACAGATTATGGAAAAAATTCAGCAATTGCACACAAAGATTGAAACTCAAGCACTTAGTAAAATCACCAATCTTCGTGAGGACCTGTCTGCTGTGATAGCGGAACGTAAAGCCTTGGAACGTCAATTAGGGCAGTTGCCCACTTTAGAACTTCAACTCAGTGAATTAACCCGAGATCACAAAGTTAAAGAACGCAAGTATACGGATTTATTAGCCCGGGCTCAAGAGGCTCGAATCGACGAAGCAGTGGTGTCTAATGACGCAGAAATATTAGATACGGCTATCGTTCCCGAATTGCCCACAAACCGGGATAAGAAAAAGAATGCCGCCTTCGGTGGGTTATTTGGCTTGATACTCGGGATATCTGTTGTTTTGAGTATTGAGTTTTTAGATAAGAGTTTGAAAACTGTCGATGATGTCAAACGCTCACTACAGCTCAATGTCTTAGGCACGATTCCTAAGATTGATTTTAACGATGTCTATGATTTTCAGGATTCGGAAAAAATCAAACAGATAGACCAGCAGTTGGTGACACATGATTATTCGCCAACCCCGGTTGGGGAAGCGTATCGTTCGTTGAGGACGAATTTGATGTTTTCAAATAAAAACGGACAGATCCGTTCCCTGGTGGTCACGAGTAACGAACCTGGAGACGGCAAATCATTTACTGCTGCAAATCTATCTATCACATTAGCTCAATTGAAAACCAATACACTTTTAATCGATGCTGATTTGCGACGCGGAGTTCTACACAACACATTCGGGGTTACAAAAGAACCCGGTTTTAGTAATTACCTTACCAATGCTGTTCCACTGGTAAACATTCTCAGAGAAACGCATATCCCGAATTTAACGCTTATCAGTTGTGGTTCGCTCATCCCCAATCCTTCCGAATTGCTCGGTTCTCACCAAATGCGACGCTTTTTGGATGAAGTCAGGAGAAAATTCGAGCTCATTATCTTTGATACGCCACCTTTGAACGCGGCAACCGACGCAGTTGTGGTCGGCACACAGGTGGATGGCTCCGTTATCGTGATTAGAGCGGGAAAGACTCATCGCGATTTAGCTAAACAGAAGCTCGAATTATTCAATCAAGTACCAGCTAAGGTTTTTGGTACGGTTTTGAATGGCACGACCGCTGACATGGCGCATCCGGGTTATAGCTACTATCATTATTAAACATGAGACACGTTTTCTCGATTAGGCAAGGAACCTCATGGATAGAATTCTGATTACAGGAGGGGCTGGCTTCATCGGCTCGCATCTGACAGAAGTTCTTCTCGGTCGCGGGTGGGAAGTGCTCTGTCTGGATAATTTCAATAAGTATTACAGCTCCCAGATAAAAAGGCGTAACATAGAGTTCGCGTTATCGCATAAAAATTATTTGCTTATCGAGGGTGACATCCTTAATTTAGAGCTCCTCGAGCAGATATTTCAACAGCATCGAATTAAAATAGTTGTTCACCTTGCGGCGCGCGCGGGCGTCCGTCCTTCGATTGTTGAACCTTTGTTATACCAAGAAGTTAATGTCAAGGGGACAACGCAGCTCTTAGAGATGGCCAGAAAATATGAAATTGAGAAATTCGTGTTTGGGTCGTCTTCATCTGTGTATGGACAAAATGAAAAAGTCCCTTTTTCTGAAGACGACGCTGTCGACCATCCCATCTCCCCCTATGCAGCTTCGAAAAAAGCCGGTGAGCTCATCTGTTATACTTATCACCATCTTTACAATATTCCCATTACTTGTTTGAGGTTTTTCACGGTTTATGGCCCGCGGCAGCGACCGGATATGGCCATTCATAAATTTACAAAAAGCATTTATCTGGGCGACCCGATCAAGATGTTTGGCGATGGTAGCTCGAGAAGGGACTATACCTATATTTCGGATATTGTCGATGGTATTTGTCATGCGATTGAATATTGTAAAGGTTATCATATTTACAATTTAGGGGAATCTCAAACAATTTCGTTACGAGATTTGATCGACCTTATTGCAAAATGTGTTCAAAAAGAACCCAGAATCGAGATGAATCCCCTGCAACCGGGAGATGTACCGATTACTTATGCAGATATATCTAAAGCAAAAAACGAGATTAACTATCAACCAAAAATTCAAGTTGAAGAGGGAGTTGAGAAGTTTGTGAGGTGGTTTGTTGAAACAAGTCCTCTGTAAAATTTGAGCGCTAAGCCAGAATGTTTCGTGGACGATTTCACCTATAGGGTTATGAATGGTTAAGGAAAAAGAGGCCTTTTTAAGCAACGTCACCAGAGTTGTCGATGCATTATGTATTATATCTTCTTTTGTTCTCGCCTATTTTGTTAGTGCGCTTATCAGACACACCTATCATTTAGGCGAAATGGCTTATGCCAAATCGGTTGATTTTTCCGGCTTTTTGTTCTTTGCTGAAAAAAACATCATTCTGATTTTTTCCAGCATCCCAATTTGGCTGTTTCTGCTCACCGTGCAAGGTGCTTATAAAGAACTGCGCACCAAATCAGTTGCGAAACAATTCGAGATTATTTTAAAATCCAGCATTCTGACCACGATCTCGTTAGGCAGCTTGATCTTTATTTTCAAAATGACGCTCACAAGTCGTCTCTATATTGCAACGACGATGCTGCTCACGATTATTTTGCTCATCATTGCAAAAGTGCTTTTGAATATCTTTTTTGACTTTATTCACAAACAAGGTTATAATCAGATCAATTTACTCATCGTTGGAACGGGTAAGCGGGCTCAAGAGTTCATCAAAGTTGTCAAAACTCATTCCAGATGGGGTTTAAGAATTGCCGGTTTAATCGATGATGAGCATGGAATGTTTGGAAAGGATATCGAGGGTTTCCGGGTTCTTGGACGATTGCAAGATATTCCATTCATTTTACACAGGATAGTTGTCGACCGGGTGATCTTTGTCGTCCCTCGCCTGTGGCTCAATCGAATTGACGAAGCCATTTTGGCTTGTGAGCGGGAAGGTATCAGCACTTCCATTAGTATGGATCTCTATAATCTGCGTGTAGCGAAAGTCCGTCAAACGGATTTCTATGGATTCCCGCTTTTGGAATTCGAAACATTTTCAGCGAAACAATGGCAGCTTTTTCTTAAACGCACGATCGATGTGTTGTTTTCATTGCTGCTCTTGGTGTTATTTTCACCCATTATTTTGCTCACAATATTATTCATTAAAATCGACTCTAAAGGGCCCATTCTTTTTTCGCAGGTTCGATCCGGCTTAAACGGAAGAAAGTTCAAACTTTATAAATTCCGGACCATGGTCGTCGGCGCTGAAATGAAAAAACGGGAGCTCGAAAAGATGAACGAAATGGATGGTCCTGTTTTTAAAATGAAACACGACCCGCGAATCACCCGCATCGGCGCCATTCTCAGAAAGACCAGCATCGATGAAATCCCGCAGCTTATCAATGTGTTGAGAGGAGATATGAGTATTGTGGGTCCCCGCCCGCCGCTGCCGGTTGAAGTTGAGCTGTATAAAATGTGGCAAAGACGAAGATTGAGTTTAAAACCCGGGCTGACTTGTATTTGGCAAGTCAGCGGGCGCAATAAAATCCAGTTTGAAAAATGGATGGAGATGGATTTAGAGTACATCGATAAATGGTCGTTGTGGTTGGATATCAAGATTCTTTTCAAAACCGTTTTTGTTGTTCTTTTCGCCTATGGAGCACGATAAAAGTATTAAGGGAGGAGTCTTATGCACATCAGTGTTGTCGGAACCGGATATGTCGGGCTTGTTACCGGGACATGTTTCGCTGAATTTGGGAATGACGTGATTTGCGTCGATATCGACGAATCCAAGATCAAAAATCTCAACAAAGGAATTCTGCCCATCTATGAGCCTGGACTCGAAAATTTGGTTTCCAAAAATGTCAAGGAAGGACGTTTAGCTTTTACGACTGAGCTCAAAGAGGCGGTCGAAAAATCACTGGTGATTTTTATCGCTGTTGGCACGCCGCCAAAAGAGGATGGCTCAGCCTATACGCGCTCCTTAGAAGAAGTGGGAAAGCACATCGCACAATATTTGACCGGCTATAAGGTGATTGTTAACAAAAGTACCGTACCCGTTGGATTTGCGAAGAGATTGCAAAACATCATCGAAGAAAATTTGACAACCCGGTCTAAATTTAGCATTGTATCGAATCCTGAGTTTTTGCGAGAGGGGTCTGCCATTGAAGATTTTATGCGTCCGAATCGGGTCGTCATCGGTTCCGACTCCAGTGAAGCTACGGCTATCATGAAAGAGCTTTACTCACCCCTTTACTTGATAGAGACCCCCTTTGTCATCACAAATTTAGAGAGTTCGGAGCTGATCAAGTATGCCTCAAATGCGTTTTTGGCGACGAAAATTTCGTTCATCAATGAGATTGCAAATTATTGCGATCTCATAGGAGCGGATGTTCATGATGTTGCGAAGGGCATGGGACTCGACCAACGCATCGGCAAGAAATTTCTCCATCCGGGTCCCGGATTTGGCGGGTCCTGTTTTCCAAAGGACACGCATGCTTTGTTACAGCTCGGTCGAGAAAAGGATTATCAATTTCATGTTTTGGACGCTGTCGTGCGAGTGAATCGCAGCCAACGTCTGCTGATGATTGAGAAGATTAAATCGATCGTGGGGAGCGTCAAAGGGAAGGCGCTGGGTGTTTTGGGCTTATCGTTTAAACCGAATACCGACGATATGCGAGACGCGCCATCGATTACGATTATTCAGGCATTGTTAGATGAAGGAGCGCATATTAAGGTCTATGATCCTATTGCAATGCAAAAAGCCAAAGAGATATTCCCGAATCTGGCTTACTGCGAAGATACCTACGAAACGGCTAAAGACAGCGATGCTCTTATCTTCCTCACCGAATGGAATCAATTCCGGAGTCTTGATTTAGATAAAATCCAGGCTTTGATGCGGTCTCCAGTTATTATTGATTTAAGAAACATTTATGATCCGGGAAAAATGCGCGAAAAGGGATTCAGTTATACAGGGGTTGGCAGGATCACTCATGAGAATGGTGATTAAATCCTTAGCCTGCTTAATTCATGAACTTCGCTTTCAGGTACGAAATGTTAAAATGCGCCTAAAACGTAACTCAACATTTATGTTGAAAAACAGGCTCAACCAGCAACATAAATGTTGCATTACGGGTTGTTCATGAATTAAGCAGGTTAGGTTTCAATATGTTTCATGGTGTGTCAGTTTTTGATAAACGTTTCAGTCTGACACATGCGCTTTTTTGAAAATTGTTATTTATCAGATAGTTAACGACCCTAATTATCTATAGAATATAGGGGTATGCTTCGTCTCCATTTTCACGCATCCGATGGCATTAAAATTGCTAAAGATTAAGTATTTAGGGACGATCTTATATTTTAGCGAGTTTAGTGCTGCTAAGTACATTGTTTCATAATGATGATCACGTATTATCTAGTATGCACTTGGGCTGTCCAATCGTCTGACGCGCTGGGGATAGCCGCTCGCAGTGGAAGAATACATCACCGGATTTGTGAAACAATGTACTCAGGTCGTGCATCCATGATCTCCCGCTCCGTTTAAAGAATATGTTCTCAACGTTTAAGGATAGGCCCTTTCCAAGCAGATGAAAACGCTGATGATCGCTCCGCAACCCTTCTTCCAGCCAAGAGGGACGCCTTTTAGTGTGTTGCACAGACTGAAGGCATTGTCCAGTCTGGGTTACAAGGTGGATGTTCTCACTTACCATTTGGGGGAAAACGTGGACATCGATGGCGTGACGATCCATCGAATCCCTCGCGTCCCTTTTGTAAAGCGAATTGCCATCGGGCCTTCGAAGACCAAGATCCTATTGGACGGCTTTATCTTTTTTAAAGCTCTCAAAATGCTGAAGCACGGCAGCTATGATCTCATTCACTCACACGAAGAAGCCGGTTTTTTTGCAACCTATCTCGCTAGAAGATTCGGCGCCCTGCATTTATATGACATGCATTCTAGTTTACCTCAGCAGCTTTCCAACTTTAAGTTTTCAAAATCAAAGTTTTTGCTGAGCTCATTTGAAAATCTGGAAGCAAAAACGATTAACAGTGCGGAAGCCGTCATTACGATTTGTCCTGAGTTATTCAATTATGTGCAGGAGAGATTCCCAAACAAGCATAATACCCTGATTGAGAATGTTGCGGACAACAGCTTGGTCTTCGGGGAAAACGGAACGCCTGAGTCTGTGGCAAAGAAAATCAAAAAAAATGGCGAATTCGTGATTTTATATACCGGCACCTTTGAGCCTTATCAAGGAATTGATCTGCTTATCGACTCGAGCTCAAGAGTTCTTCATGAGGCAAAGAATCTGCGTTTTGTGCTGGTCGGCGGAAAACCGGAGCAGGTCGACTTTTACAAAAAGAAAGTACAGGACTTGAACCTGAGTGAGTTTTATGTTTTTACCGGTTCGGTTTTACCGCAAGAGATTCCGCAGTACATCGCTGCTTCCGACATACTGGTGTCGCCTCGTATCAAAGGCAACAACACGCCTCTGAAGATTTATTCGTATTTACGTTCGGGCAAACCCATCGTCGCAACGCAGCACATCACGCATACGCAGGTCTTAAATTCCGACGTGTCTTTGTTGACCGATTGCACCCCGGATGCTTTTGGCAGCGGTGTTCTTACTTTGATGAAAGATGACAAATTGCGCAAACGCCTTGCGGACAAGGCTCAAAAATTGGCAAACGAGAAATACAGTTATGAGGTTTACTTGCAAAAGACCCGGTCGGTTTACGAATTCTTGCAAAGTCGCTTACAAAATTCAGGAAGTCAGAGCTAATGTGTGGCATTTGTGGCGTTACTTTTTTTGATCGCGAACGGCTAGTAAACGAGCATATCGTTGAACGCATGTGTGAAGTGATACGCCATCGCGGTCCGGATGAAGGCGGATTAAAAATCCAGGGCCATGTTGGGATCGGAATGCGCCGTTTGAGTATTATCGATCTTGTTACAGGCCGTCAACCCATTTCCAATGAAGACGGCCGTATTTGGATCGTCTTTAATGGGGAGATTTATAACCACCAAGAGCTTCGGCAGGAGTTGGAAAAGAAAGGCCACCGCTTTAGAACCCATTGCGATACCGAAGCCATCGTCCATGCTTATGAAGAATATGGCGAGGACTGTCCCAAGAAACTAAACGGGATGTTTGGCTTTGCGATATGGGATCAAAAAAAACAGAGCTTGTTTTTAGCGCGTGATCGTCTGGGTATCAAACCGCTCTACTACTATCTTGATTCCGAAAAGTTTGCGTTCGGGTCCGAATTGAAATCGATTTTACAGGTCCCCGGAGTCCCTCGCGAGGTCGATCTCCAAGCTCTCGATATGTATTTAACCTTTGAATACGTCCCTTCGCCTCACAGTATCTTCAAAGGGATTTTCAAACTGCCACCCGGACAGTCGCTCACCTTACGAGATGGGAAGATTCAATTACGTGAATATTGGGATTTACATTATGACGAAAAACAGGTTGATGAACGCCAGTTGTGCGAGCAACTGGTCGAATTGTTGCAAGACGCTGTCAAAATCCGTTTGATGAGCGACGTACCTTTAGGCGCATTTCTCAGCGGCGGAATCGATTCCTCCGCCATTGTGGCGCTCATGAGCCGCGCTATGGATCGTCCGGTCAAGACGTTTTCTATCGGCTTCAAGGAGGCGACTTATAACGAATCGGATTACGCCCGAATCGTTGCCAACCACTACAAAACCGAGCATCATGAATTCACTATTGAAACTCATGCCCTGGAATTGACTGAAAAATTGATCCGGCATCTTGACGAGCCATTCGGCGACTTCTCGATTTTCCCGACGTATCTGGTTTCGCAGATAGCTCGGGATTATGTCACCGTGGCCCTGTCTGGCGACGGCGGCGATGAGTTGTTTGGCGGTTACGATACCTATCTCGCTAACCGGGCGGCCAATATCTATGCAAAGGTTCCATCCTTCGCCCGGCGAAACATCATCGAGAAATTTCTCAATAAAATTCCACCCACGGAAAAGAAAAAAGGTTTGATTAATCGCGCGAAGCGATTTGTTGAAGGGATGCGTCTTCCTGCGGATTTAAAGCATACGAGATGGATGATTTTTCTGCAAGAGACAGAAAAAGCAAGCCTCTATTCAAATGAAATGCGTACGCATCTCAAAGATTTTGATTCTTTTGAGTTTATTCGCCGGAGTTTTAAAAGGGTAAATTCGAATGACGATCTCAACAGACAGCTTTACGTGGATATCAAAACTTATATGGTGGACGATATTTTAGTAAAAGTCGATCGCATGAGTATGGCGTCTTCTTTGGAAGCGCGTGTGCCGCTTCTCGATCATCGTTTTGTCGAGCTGACGGCTTCTATACCGGGGACGCTCAAACTGCATGGCCGGCAAACGAAACACATCTTCAAAAAGGCGATGCAGCCTCTTTTGCCTCCGCAAATATTGTCGCGCGGTAAAGAAGGATTCAGTATTCCGATTAAAAACTGGCTCAAAGAGGATCTGAAGGACTTGATGCTCGACGTTCTCGAACCGGCACGTATTCAGCAGGATGGTTTTTTTAACCCACAGCACGTACAGCAGCTCATCGATGAGCATTTATCCGGAATTGAAAATCACAGTCACCGACTTTGGTCTATGATGGTATTTGGAATCTGGCATGAACTCTACTTAGGGGGAGAAAAGACGACCTATGAAAAAACCGTTCAAACACCTGACGAACTTGCGGCGGTTTAACCGCGGCGAAAACATCCCAATTATGGGACCGCTCAAAGCTGAGTGGGAAGTTATCCATCAATGTAACGCGAGCTGTCAAACGTGTTTACATTGGCAAGGGAAACCTGATTCGAATATCTTGAGTACGACGGAAGGCAAAACGCTTATTAAGCAAATGGCTGAATCCGGCCTGCTCAATCTGTCCTTTACAGGAGGGGAACCGCTTCTAAGAAAAGATTTAGTTGAGCTCATCGACTATGCCAAAGAGTTAGGTTTGTTTACTTCACTCATGACCAATGGCTTGTTGATTACCGAACGCCGGGCCAGACAATTGCTCGATGTTAATTTGGATACCCTCTATCTTTCTATCGACGCTGCGGACCCGGCTCTGAACGATGAGCTTCGTGGGCTGAGTGGTTATTTTGATCTGGCGATGACGGCGATTGACAATTTAAAGTCGATGCGAAGAAATGCCGCTCCTAAGATCATTCTCAAAACCACGATATCGAACAAAAATGTCACCCAACTGATTCCGTTGGCGCAGCTTGCGGCCACAAAAGGTGTGGAAGGATTCAGTTTTCAGCTTGCGCAAATTATAGAAAACGCCAGCTTTGTCTTCGATGACGCTCTGCTGCTCAATTATGAAAACCAGAAGATCCTCATCGAACAAATGAACACTCTAACCAAAGATTACAAACAAGTGCTCACGGGTTCATCGGAATATTATGAAGTGCTCTGTGATTTCCTAAAAAGGCCGGAGTCGCTTAACCGATATCGACCGGTCACCGGGTTCTCGTATGTTCAGATCGATTCCTGGGGCAATATCTTCACTTCTCCGGCAAAAGTCAATCGACTCGGGAATATTCGTGAGAAGGATTTTGAAGAAATCTGGTATGGGCAAGCCGCCAACAAGCTGCGTGTCCAAGATCAGTCCAAACCGGAGTCGAGTTATTTGTTTGATGCCGTTGGAAACTTGAGTATTTTTATGAATAATCTTAATCTCAAAAGAATGGTGCGTCTGCTAAATCCTATTTTTGATGGCCGTAAACATCTGTAGTTTTGTGAAAGGAATCGAAGTTGAGTACCGTTACCGAAGTTGAAAAGAATGTGATTCGTTTACCCGATCCGAAATTGCAAGAAATAAGAGACTACTGGAACGAACATATCCACGATCTTGAATTAGCACAACACTCGGTTGGAAGCAAAGGCTTTTTCGAAGATCTGGACGAGTACCGTTTCGACAAATTGCGCTATTTGCCAAAGGTGGTCAATTTTCACGGCTACAAGGGCAAAAAGTTGCTGGAGGTCGGCGCTGGAGTGGGCATCGATCTGATTCGTTTTGCCCGCGGCGGCGCAATCGTGACCGGCGTCGATTTGGCAGAAACTTCGATCGACCTGGCGAGAAAAAACTTTGAGGCGAACGGGCAGGAAGGCGATCTCCTGCTCGGCAATGGCGAAGATCTGGATTTTGAAGACAACAGCTTTGATGTGGTTTATGCCCACGGCGTGGTTCAGTATACGGCAAACGCCCAGAAAATGATCGATGAGCTCTACCGGGTCGTGAAGCCCGGCGGGGAGGTCATCTTGATGGTGTATAACCGCATATCGTGGCTCAATTTTTTGTCTGTCACTCTGGGCGTCGCTTTAGAACATGAGGACGCGCCGGTTTTGAAGAAATATACTATTGGAGAATTTAAACAATTATTGTGTCGGTTTGCCCGCGTTAACATTGTGCCGGAAAGATTTCCTGTTAAGTCACGTCTGCAAAAAGGGCTGAAAGCGACGTTCTTCAATAATTTGTTTGTACCATTCTTTAACTTAATACCGAGGAGCATGACTCGCAACACGGGCTGGCACATCATGGCATTTGCTCAAAAATAAAACGATGAAAAGGGATTTAACGTTACTCAGGGACAAGCAGTTCGACGTACTTATCATCGGAGGCGGAATCTATGGTGTATGCACAGCTTGGGACGCTGCCTTAAGAGGGCTCTCAGTCGCCTTGATCGACAAAAACGATTTTGGCTCCGCGACATCTTCCAACAGCCTCAAAATCATCCACGGTGGCCTGCGTTACCTGCAACACGCCGATTTTAAACGGATGCGTGAATCGATTCAAGAAAGACGCGTCCTGATGCATATCGCTCCCCATTTGGTCCATCCCCTTACTTGTGTGATGCCTACTTACGGACATGCGCTCAAGGGTAAAGAAGTGATGAGTGTGGCATTGCGCATCAACGACATCGTCGGCTTTGACCGCAATAAATCAGCCGATCCGAACAAGTTCATGCCGAACGGAAAAGTGCTTTCCAAATCCGACTGCCTTGATTTGATTCCCGGCGTCGACGAAGCGGGTCTGACCGGCGCGGCCCTTTGGTACGATTGTCAAGTTTACAACTCTGAGCGTTTGCTGATTTCTATATTGCATTCTGCGGTAGAAGCAGGCGCAACCGTTGCGAATTATGTCGAGATGACCGGGTTTACCACCGATGCGGATGCGGTGACCGGCGTGACAATAAAAGATGGTTTAAGTGGAGACACGTTTGATATCTGCGCGCGAGTTGTGGTGAACAACAGCGGTCCCTGGGTTAATGATGTCCTGGCACATCTTAACGGACGTCAAATTTCGAGCGGCACTAGATTGTCTTATGCGATGAACCTGGTAGTGAAAAAGCAGGTTTTTCCGAAATATGCCGTAGGCGTCTGGAGCAAAACCCAATTTAAAGATAACGATGCGGTGCTGAGTAAAGGCTCGCGATTGTACTTTATCACCCCCTGGCGGGATTACACCGTAATTGGGACCACACACGATCATTACGAAGGCAAAGCCTCCGATTTCGACGTGAGCGAAGAAGCGGTTGTTGCGTTTATCGAGGAGCTCAACCATACCCTGCCGAGTTTGGATATAAAGCGCGAGGATGTCACCCTCATTTATCGCGGAATTCTCCCGATAGAAGAAAACCATCCGGGAGCCGGCGATATCAAACTTCTGAAACAGTATCAAATTGTCGATCATCATTCCCGTGACGGCTTGGACGGGTTGATCACGGTGATTGGGGTCAAATATACCACGGCGCGGGATGTGGCCCGGCATGCGGTTGATCATGTTTTGCGAAAATTAAAGCGGCAACCGGTGGAAAGCCAGACGAACCAAACACCTGTCTACGGCGGCAGGATCGAGAGGTTTGACGATTTCCTCAAACAAGAAAAAAGAAAAAAGCTTAATAAATTGAACGATCAAGATATTGAACGGTTAATTCATAATTACGGTTCAGAGTACCATAAAATCATAGAGTTAGGAGACGAAAAACCGGATTGGCTGGAAAATGTTTCGAACTCCCGCGTCTTCAAAGCTGAGATCGTCAACGCGGTCAGAAACGAGATGGCTGTGAAGCTTTCCGATGTCGTGCGCCGGCGCACAGAGCTCGGTTCGGCGGAGTATCCCGGCGACGATGCTGTTAAAGAGTGCGCGTCCGTTATGGCTGATGAATTGTGCTGGCCCGAAGGCCGCGTTCGGGATGAAATCAAAGAAACAAAGGATATCTACTTTTCATGAAGAAAAAAGCGTTTGTCACTGGCGCCAGCGGGTTCACCGGGGGGCATCTGTGTAAAGGTTTACTCGACCGGGACTACGATGTGACCGCATTGGTGCGCAAAAACAGCGACGCTTCTCGTTTGAAATCGTTGGGCGTCGAGCTGGTTTTCGGAGACTTGTCGAATGCTTTTGCTTTAAACGGGGCTTTGGAAAAGAGCGATGTTGTTTTTCATATCGCTGCCGCTTATCGACAGGAGGGCATTTCAAAAGAACAATTTTGGAAAGTAAATGTCGATGGCACCCGGTCGCTGCTCGAGCAGGCCCACCAAGTCGGCGTTAAGCGTTTCGTGCACTGCAGCACCGTTGGCGTGCAAGGAGAGATTGCGAATCCTCCGGCAAAAGAAACCGATCCCTACAACCCCGGAGACCATTACCAGAACTCGAAAATGGAGGGTGAAAAGATCGCGTTAGGCTTCTTCGATAAATATGATATGGAAGGAGTGATCGTGCGACCTGTGGGTATTTACGGACCCGGCGATACTCGATTTTTGAAACTGTTCAAATTTATCAACAATGGTAAATTCAGAATGATCGGCTCGGGCGAGGTGCTTTACCACATGACGTTTGTGGAAGACTTGGTGCAGGGTATCATTCTTTCCGGGGAAAAACAAGAGGCTGTCGGGCATATTTACACCATTGGCGGGAATGAATACTTGACTTTAAAAGAATTAGTCGGTCTTATTTCGGAAGTGCTCAGCAAACCGGCGCCCAAAAGTCACATTCCTTTAAAACCGGTTTATTGGGCGGCGGCATTGTGTGAAACCGTCTGCCGGCCGTTAGGAATCGAGCCGCCTCTCTATCGCCGGCGTTTGGATTTTTTCACCAAAGATCGCGCCTTCAGCATCGAAAAAGCCAAGACCGAACTGGGCTATGAGCCAAAAATTCCGCTGAAAGAAGGCTTGGCGCGTACTGCTACATGGTATCAAAAACAAGGATGGATTTGAGCTCACCCACAACTGACAATCCCGAATCCCCGACGCAGGTTCGCTCTGCGAAAGCAGGCACAAAGCGACGATTAAAAACAGTCATTCGACTGATTGTCAGCGCTGTGCTGATCACTTACCTGTTAAGCCAGACAGAAGTAGCGAAGATATGGCATTCGGTGCAATCTGCCAACATGCTGTTGATCGGATTGTCGTTTCTTTTGCACGGTATCGGCTACTTTTCCAGCTCGTATCGATGGCAGTTGCTGTTGCGGGCGCAAGGTTTCGACGTCCCGGTCTGGTACTTAGTCCGTTCTTATTCTATTGCCATGTTCTTCAACAACCTGCTGCCTTCAACTATCGGCGGCGACGGTTACCGGGCATTCGATACAGCCAAATGTAAAATACCGCATTTGAAAGCGTTAGCCATCGTTATTGTCGAACGGTTTTTGGGGTTATTTGCGCTCATGGTCTTCGCCATATTGGCCTTGGCTTTAGCGACGGAGCTGACCACTGAAATCGAAAATCTTTGGATTTGGTCTTCGTTGGTTTTTTCCGCAATGCTTGGTGTTGTGTGGCTGATTTTCTTTCATAGCGGAAAAGCTCCCTGGCTGCGTAAGCTTCTGAACCTCCCCGGAATGAGTCTTATCAACAAACAAGCTCGGAAAATTACCGAAGCTTTTGCTCCGTTCAGGGGAAAAACCAAAGCGCTCACCTGGTCGATGCTGCTTTCCCTGTTATTGCAATTTAACGTGATTTTCCATTATTATTTAATTTCCGAAGCTCTCGGACTTCATATTCCATTCGTGAAGTTCTTAGTCATTATCCCACTCGCGATGTTTGTCCAAATGGTGCCGGTATCCATTAACGGTATCGGTATTCGTGAGTATTATTATAAAATTTTTCTGACAAACGTTTATGGCGTGCCGCTGGCAGCCACACTCGCCTTTTCCTGGATCGCTTATGGTATGATTTTGCTCTTAGGCGTTCTTGGAGGACTTATTTATGCACTGAGAAGTGACAAACCCACAAACCTGCAAGGCGGCGACTCAAAGGAGGTCGAAATGAGCGAGAACAATAACGCCCAAATCACCGATACACAAAAGGAGTTGTTCGACCAAAAGAAGTCGAAAGCTCAAAAATATCAGGAAATGTTCGTGGGGAAACCGGGACTCTTGAATATGGTGAAATACGAGCTTATCATCACCTTCTTCAGTTGGGTCCCCGGCGCTATCGGCATCTTCCTGCGAGGTTTCTTTTATCGATTTATTTTCGGCTCTATGGGCCGGGGGGTTGCGCTCGGAGCGAATATCGCAATCCGTCACCCTCATAAAATCCACATGGGGGACAGCGTTGTCATCGATGACAACTGCGTCCTGGATGCCAAGGGCCAGACAAATGAGGGGCTTCGCATCGATAACGGTGTGTTTGTCGGCCGGGGGACAATTTTAACCTGCCACAATGGCGATATTATTCTGGAAGAGAATGTCAACATCGGGTTTAACTGCGTCATTTCATCGTTGAGCAAAATTGTTATTAAAAAGAACCACCTGATGGCGGCGTTTTGCTATTTGGTTGGCGGAGATCATGACAGCGACCGCACCGATATTCCGGTTCTCATGCAGGGTCGCTCGTCGAAGGGCATTACCATTGACGAAAACGTTTGGCTCGGCGCCGGCGTAGCTGTATTAGATGGCGTAACCATAGGCCGGGACAGTATTATCGGCGCCGGCGCTGTTGTCAATAAGGACGTGCCGGAGTTTGCGATTGCTGCGGGCCTGCCTGCGAAGTTTATGTGGGATCGCAGGAAGGGGAAAGAGCACAATGAGATTTTGAGGGGCGAAGAAGTAGAGCCGAAAACCAAGAGAAAAATGCAGACGAAGACGCCTGCTTGAGCGCAGCAAAATTGAACTGGAGTGTAAAAATCAGTGAGCGCGGGGCTGATTTTTGCACTCCCTTTCACAAGAACATGAGAACACTTTTTCGGAGACGCACATGATTTACGGAATTGTTCATCGAGATAGAACACGACAAGTGAGCCGGGACGCGTTGTTTCAACTGCGCCCGCAACCGTTGTCCGGTAAACCGACCAACGTTTTTATGCAGGGAAACATCGCTTTTGGCGTCAGCGAAATCGATGTGCCGACGATTGATGATGGCGTCGGAGTGGCTTTTAGTCAGGATAAGAAAGTGGTCGTGGCGGCGTCCGGGAACATTTTCGCCAGCGAATTTTCGACGCCCGGGGCTACGGCTATGGAGCCGGCTCAGTGCATTTTAGCCGCCTACGAAAAATCGGGTGAAAAGAGCTTTACATCTCTGAATGGTCAGTTTGCAGGCGCTATTTGGGACTCACGGGAGAATCGCTTTCTGCTGGTACGGGATCATTTGGGATTTGAGCCGTTATTTTATTTTTGGAATGAAAAGACCCTTATCTTTTGCTCATCTTTGAAATCGCTCATTCATCACCCAGAGATAGAAAGCGCGTTGAATTTTCGAGCTATTCGAAACTATTTGTTATTCAATTTCAGCATTGGTCTGGATACGTTCATCCGGAATGTCAACAAAGTGCGGCCTGGCGCTTGTCTCATCTTGCAAAACGAAACCTTGCGCACCCAGCGTTATTGGTCGCTTTCGTACCAAAATCAAAATGGCCGCAAGATCGACGATTACACACAGACGCTGATCGAATTAACCCAGGACGCTTTGAAAATACGAACGCAGGAGAAAACTTCGGACGCCGGTGCGTTTTTGAGCGGCGGTATGGATTCGAGCTCTGTCGTCGGACTGTTGAGCGGTTTGACCGACCGGCCCGTGCATACTTTTTCTTTTCGCTGCCCGGAAAAAATGGTGGACGAATCCTACTTTGCACGCGTCATGGCCGAACATTATAAAACCGAGCATCACGAAGTCCCTTTCACGGCCGAAGATCTGGTCCATATCGAGAAGATGACCGAATGGATGGATGAACCGCTCTGTGATATCGGGGTAGAGTTAGGATCGTTTATCCTCGGACGTGAAGCGCATGGCAGCGTCGATTATATTCTCACAGGCGATGGCGGCGATGAATTATACGCCGGCCATCCGGTTTATTTAGCAGACAAAATGGCGGCGACATTTGACAAGCTCCCGTCGCCTATCCGGAACGGTGTCACCCGGGTCGCGCAGCTTCTTCCCGACTCCGATAAGAAAAAAAGCCTGTGGGTGAAAACCCGTCGTTTCGCCTACAGTTATCATTTCCCGGTCGAGCTTTTGAGCAATCGCTGGAGAATTTATTACCGTGACGACGAGCTGTGCCGGATTTGTACCGACGAGGTTGTGGAAGGCTTTGGGGAGCTCAATAACTACGATGACATTACCGAACTTTACGCCGACGCCGATGGCCCGGATTTTTTGAGCCGCTCGCTGTACGGCGATTATCAGACGTTAGTGCGTTTTCATGTTGACCGTTTACGATTGACGCGGGCGCACGGCATCGAAGCCCGCTTCCCGCTGCACGATTACCGCCTGATCGAGTTTTCCTCCACAATTCCGGCGGAATTAAAGATCAACGGCTCCCAGGTTAAATACATCCAAAAGAAAGCTCTGGAAGGCGTCTTGCCGGATGAAATCGTTTTTCGAAAAGATAAAATGGGCCATAATGTGCCGATGAAAAACTGGATGCGCGATACGCAGATTTTCAAAGATTTGATAAACGACGTTTTGTCCGAAAGCGCCATAAAGAAACGGCAGTTTTTTAAGCCGGAACGCATTCAAGATATGTTAGATGTGCATCTCAAGAAGAAAAAGGACTACTCCCATCGCCTCTACTCCCTCTTCATTTTAGAACTCTGGCTGCAAAAGAATCTGGATAAGTGAGGACTTCTGAAATCGTCAATCATAAATCGTCAATCGGAATAGGATCGGGAATCAGGATTTGTTAGTGACGATTGACGATCTGCGATGTGTAAACGAATGAGAAAGGGGATGTTGGTAAAATGAAAATTGCTGTTTTGGGAGTTGGAAAATTAGGAAAGGCGCTGGTAAGCAGTCTCCTGGATGCAAAAGTGGTGAGTCCGTCAGACCTGGTGGCCACGGCAAAACATGAAGAACGTGTTAAGCTGATTTCAGATAAATATGGCATTCCGGCGACGACTGATAACAAAGAGGCGGTGAGTTCCGCTGATACGGTTCTGATTTGCACAAAGCCGCAAACTGTGGGTGAGGTTTTGACCGACATTAAGTCGAGCGTCGATGAGAGTGCCCTGATTATCTCTGCCGCTGCGTCGGTTCCTATAGAATTTATTGAGGCGGGCTTGGACAAACCTGTTCCGGTGATTCGAGCCATGCCGAATATGCCGTGTCTGATTCGAAAAGGGATGACAGCCCTTTGTTTAGGGACGTTTGCCGACCGTAGCCATCTGGAAAAAGCCGACGGTATTTTTCGACAAGTCGGGCGTGTTTTGGTTGTGGATGAAAAACACATGAACGCAGTCACGGGTCTCAGCGCCAGCGGGCCAGCGTTTATCTACGTGGTTATCGAATCTATGGCCGAAGGCGGCGTCAAAGCCGGTTTGCCGCGCAGCGTCGCGACTGAGCTGGCTGCACAAGCCGTGCTCGGAGGCGCGAGTATGGTTTTGGAAACCGGTGAGCACCCGGCGCTTTTGAAAGACGCCGTCACCACCCCCGCCGGATGTACCATCGATGGACTTATGGAGCTGGAAGAAGGCGGACTGCGCGTGACGTTAATAAAATCTGTTGTGAAAGCAACCGAAAGAGCAAGCGAGCTTATTGACAATAATTAGTGTCTGACCGAAAACTCAGAATAAGCTCTAAGCCCCGTCCCCGGGGCGTCGTAATCTATTGTTTTTACAAAGCGTCAAGCGCACCCGAGGACGGGTGCTTGAGCATTTTAGAGAGTTTTCGTTCAGACACTAATAAAAAGCGTGTTTTATCAATATGAATCCGTGGCTAAAACAGTCTAATAAGATAGAAAGAATTCAGGTTTAGTATGCCGTTACCAGTTGGACATTCACTCATGGGTTACGCCCTGCACGAGTCGGTTGAGCGTAAGCACAGTCGTTTCGATTGGAAAACCGTGCTTATTTTTGCCATCGTGGCCAATCTTCCCGATATCGATTTTCTGCCTGGATTTTTTGCAGGCGACCCGAACAAGTATCATCACCATTATCTCAGCCACAGCATGGCCTTTGCCATGTTTGCGGGAAGCTTCTTTGGTTATTTCTATGCAAAATGGATGAAAAAAAGTGTTCTCGTTTATTTTCTCATTTTTACCGGCGTGTGTTTCTCGCACCTGATTTTGGATTATTTCACCCTCGATACCAGCGAACCCAAGGGACTGCCGATGTTTTGGCCTGTCAGCAGCCGGTATTTTTATTCGCAGTTCTCAATTTTTATGTCTGTGCACAAAATCGGCGACAGCGCAACTTTCATCTCGAGTTTGTTTGTGTTACATAACCTTTGGGTTGCGTTGTGGGAGATAGTGGTTTTTATTCCGGTTTTGACGATAATAAAACTCGTCAAGCACTCCAAAAAGAAATGGGCGTTTCGTTTGGCCGATGAAAAAAGCAGATATTGAAAAACAGATCGAGTGTTCGGTCGTGGTGCCGGTGATGGACGAGGAGGAGAATGTTAAAATCCTCTATAACCGGATCACAGAAGTTATGCAAAAAATGGGACGATCGTATGAAATCATATTCGTCGACGACGGCAGCAGCGACCGGACCTACTCGATATTGAAAGAAATACACTTAAGGGACGATCACCTTAAAGTGGTGAAGTTTCGACGCAATTTTGGACAGTCTGCTGCGATGGCAGCCGGTTTTGAGCAGGCTCACGGACGTGTGGTTGTTTCAATGGACGGCGACCTGCAAAACGATCCGAAAGATATCCCGAACCTGTTGGACAAGATGAATGAAGGTTTTGATATTGTCGCTGGCTGGCGTAAGAATCGTAAAGACAAGTTGATCATACGTAAAGTGCCGTCGAAGATAGCAAACAGATTGATTCGCTTTCTGACCGGCGTTTATTTGCACGACACCGGGTGCTCTTTAAAAGCGTACCGCTCGCAAGTGATCAAAAATATCCGGCTATACGGTGAACTGCATCGTTTTATTCCGGTGCTGGCCCGGATCGAAGGAGCGAAAATCTCTGAGATGGAGGTTTCCCATCACGCGCGAAAATTCGGACAATCGAAATACAACCTGACGCGGACGTTCAAAGTCATCATGGATTTAACCACGTTGAATTTATTTATTAAGTATCTCGCGAATCCGGTACATTTCTTTGGAATGCTTGGGTTCCTGTTCAATGCCGGCGCACTGCTCGCGCTCCTTTTCTGTGGTTATTTGTGGGTTAACGGCAGTTATGCTATTTCGGGTTTAAATGTTCTGATTTCCGTTGCTTTTTTGCTCGTCGCCGCCGGGTGCCAATTTGTTTTTTACGGGCTCATCGCAAACATGATCGTCAAAACCGGCGATAAACACGGGCCAAAGCTTATTGAATATTATCGAAATCTCGCAAAATGAGATCATCTATGGAAGAGCAGACTCTAACTTATGTCGAATCTATGACTGAGAAGCCAAAAGAAACACTCAGAGTTCCGAAAGTCCGGACCTCCGTGATCATCTATGTCAAAGATTGTGCACAGGAAGTTCACGAAGTCCATGCGGGCCTTCGGAAAGCTTTGGAAAAAGCGGACGAAGAATTTGAAGTAATTTTTGTTGACGATGGCAGTATGGACGAGAGCTGGTCAACACTAAAAAAAATCGCTGAGGACGACTGGCGCGTGCGATTGGTTCGCCTGCGCACCTCCTTCGGAGAATCCGCTTCTTTTGAAGCGGGGCTAAAACAGGCGCGTGGTCAAAGAGTTGTTTTTTTTACCACACGGGTACGGATTAACACCGCACAAATTTTGAATGTCCTCTCAAAATTGGACGAAGGCTACGATCTGGTGATGGGATGGCGCCATCCGAGACGGGATTCGGCGCTCAACCAGTTCATCTCGAAAATGTTCAATCGTCTCATCAAGTGGATTTCCAAACTCGATCTACACGACATCAACAGCGGTGTTTTTGCCGCCCGGAAAGAAATATTGCGCGACGTTCCCTTATACGGCAATCTGAACATCTTCTTGCCAACTCTCGCCGTTGGCAAAGGATACAAAGTGGGCGATGTGAAAATTGAACAGTTGCCGGGGAAATTCCGTCAGTCGAAATATGTCTCGGAGTATATACAGCGGTTGCTGGATATTGTGACGGTCGTCTTTTTGAGCAATTATTCGAAAAAACCGCTGCACTTTTTAGGCTTCTTGGGATTAATTTTTACTTTGGTCGGCGCCGGTATGAACCTGTATTTATTTATCTACCGGGTGTTGCAGTTCGGACCCATTGCCGGGCGGCCGCTGCTTTTGCTAGGCGCGTTGTTTTTGGTCATCGGCATTCAAATGATCTCCATCGGGCTTATTGGCGAGATGATTATTTTCACCCATGCCCGGGAGATGAAAGAATATACAATCGAAGAGATTTTGGAGTAACTTCCGGTGTTCAGCCTTTAGGCTGCAAGACGGCAGGCTGAAGCCTGAACACCGAGAAACTTTAAGGCGTTGAGAGATAAGCTGCGTTTTGGAAAAAGGTCAACCAGCCTTTAGGCTGACAAATGACAGGCTAATGACTGAACAACAAGCAAAAGATTCATGAAGCTGATTATCCAAATACCCTGTTTAAACGAGGAAGAAACCTTGCCGAACACCTTGCGGGATCTTCCGAAGTCCATCGCCGGCGTCGATGAAATCGAGACGCTGATAATCGACGACGGCAGCTCCGACCGCACCATCGATGTGGCGCAGGAATTGGGCGTCAACCATATCGTACGGCATACCAACAACAAGGGATTAGCCGAGGCTTTTATGTCCGGGGTCGATGCGTGCCTCAAGTTGAACGCCGATATCATTGTCAACACCGATGGCGATAACCAGTATTGCGGCGCGAATATCGTAGATTTAATACAGCCGATTCTCGATGGCAGGGCAGATATGGTGGTGGGAGACCGTCAAGTTAACGGCATTCCGCATTTTTCATTTATGAAGAAACGATTGCAAACGTTGGGCAGTTGGGTGGTGCAACATATTTCCAACACGCGGGTCCCGGATACCACCAGCGGCTTTCGTGCTTTCAGCAGGGAGGCGGCGTTGCGGATGAACGTGATCTCGAGGTTTACTTATACGATTGAGACCATCATCCAGGCCGGGAAAAATAATATCGCCATAACCCATGTTCCGGTTTCGACCAACGAAAAATTGCGTGAATCGCGGCTGTTCAGCAGCATTCCGAAATATCTGAAACGTTCCATTGCGACGATCTTCAGAATCTACACCATGTATGAACCGCTGAAGACATTCTCCTTTTTCGGAGTCAGCGTTTTTGGCGCGGGTATGCTGCTCTCCCTGCGGTTTTTGTATTTCTATTTTACGGGAAACGGAGGCGGACACATTCAATCCTTGATCTTATCGGCTGTGCTGATGTTGATCGGTTTTCAAGTGGCGATGATCGGGTTGTTGGCCGATTTGATCCGGGGGAATCGACACTTGATCGAGGATACGCAATACCGGGTGAAGAAGATGGAGATCTCCCACCTCAATACAAAACCCACACAGAATGGCGATAGCGAACAAAAAGAAGATTAAAGTCTGTTACGTGGCGGGCCGTGAAGCCGGCTATTCACGCACACGGATGATCATTGACAGCTTGCAGGCTGCCGGTTATGAAGTGGCGACCTGCTTACCTCCGGATCGTTCCTTTAGACATTATCCCAATATCATTTGGCAATTTCTGCGCAAAAAGCGAGGCTGCGATCTTGTGGTGGTCGGATTCTATGGACAGCTTCTGCTGCCGGTTGTCTGGCTCTTCACCCGAAAGCCGATCTTATTCGACGTGTACATTTCCACTTTCGGGACCATGGTCCATGACCGGGACAAAGCCAAAGCGGACAGTTTTTTAGCAAAACTTTTTTGGCTGTCAGACGTCGTCTCCATGCGCCTGGCCGACCGCATCATTATTGAATCCCGGCATCATATTCAGGAATATGCCAGAATGTTCCGGGCTAATCCCAGAAAATTCCGCCAGATCTTTTTGGCCACGGATCCGGAAGTGATGCGCTCGAAACAAGGCGCGACAGGTAACGGAAAATTCTTAGTGCATTTTCACGGCGAATATGCCCCATTCCACGGTGTGCAATACATCTTGCAAGCGGCAGACAAGGTGCGCCATGAAAACGTACATTTCCAAATTATCGGGACCGGGATTACATACGACCGCGATAGGAAACTTGCCGCAGATTTGAAACTGGAAAATTGCACATTCATCGACCGGGTTCCGTTCGATGAGCTGGCGGACTATATGTCGCGCGCCGACTGTTGTCTCGGTTTCTTCGGCCAAAACCCCCGGACAATGCGGGTTTTTACCAACAAAGTTGTGGAAGCTTTGGCCGTGGGCAAACCGTTGATCTCGACGAAAAATCAACCGCTGCAAGAGCTGCTGACAGATGGCGAAAGCGCTCTGCTCATCGAGCAGGGCAATCCCACTGAAATTGCCGAGGCGATCCTGCGCCTGCGCGACGAGCCGGAATTGCGCCGGAAAATCGCTCAGAATGGTCACGAGCTGTTTTTACAAAATTGCACGCTAAAAGTCTTTGCGGAAAAAATCAAGAATATCATCGAGGAGATGCTGAATTGAATAACGACAACTTTGAATACTCCAGGTTTCGAGGGAAGAAAGTCCTCATCACCGGCGGACTCGGATTTATCGGCAGCAACATCGCCCATCGCTGCGTTGAGTTAGGCGCCGACGTGGTGATTATGGACGCTTGCATCGAGCCTTACGGTTGGAATTTCGCCAATATCGAAGAAGTCAAACGCGATGTGGAATTCGTGAAAGGCGATGTCCGGGATCGTGGGTTAATGATGCCTTTGATCGAAAACAAAGACATCGTTTTCCACATGGCGGCGCAAGTCGGCCGGGAGATTTCTATCGAAAAGCCCGAATTGGACATTGAGGTGAACTGCAACGGCACCATCAATGTCTTGGAAGCCTGCCGCCGAAGCCGGCGCGGAGCGAAAGTGATTTTTGCCGGTTCGCGCGGTCAAATCGGCGAGCCCCTCCGGCTGCCGGTCGACGAAAGCCATCCGCAGAACCCGACGGATGTGTACGGGATCAACAAGATGGCTGCCGAACAGTATCTTTTTTTGTACAGCAAAATTTACGACTTTCCGGTGGCGTCGCTGCGCTTAAACAACGTTTACGGTCCGCGCTGCCAGATGCACGCCAGCTTTTACGGGATTCTGAACTGGTTCATGGCTAATGCCATGACCGGCAAGCCGATTACGGTTTATGGCGAGGGACAGCAAACCCGCGACTACGTGTATATTTCCGACGTCGTTGACGCGTTCATCCGCGCGGCCATCTCGGACAAGGCGAACGGGGAGATGTTTTTCGTCGGCTCCGGCGTGGAGACGGTTTTTCTGGACATGGTTCGTGAAATTGTCGCCGCGGTCGGCAAGGGCGAGATCACACACGTGCCATTCCCGGAGCTGCGCGATAAGATCGACATCAAACGCTTTGTGGTAACCTACAAGAAAATTCAAGACGCCCTGGGCTGGCAACCGAAAGTCGATTTTACAACCGGGGTGCGCAGGACGTTTGAATACTACGACCGGCATTTAAGTAAGTATCTGCAAAGATGAAAAACCAAATCCCAAAAACCAAAAACCAAATGAGTTCCGTGCCAGACAGATAAAACTCAACAGCCAAAATTCAATCATTCACAAACAGGAAGTAACAAAGCAGAACCCGCGAAAAACACGAAAAGATGCGAAAATATTAATGGTCCTGAATAGTTTCAAAAAACAAAGAAAGACAAATAATGTAACCCACCACAGGGGATATCAAAGAATCCGCATATTGTTGACAGGATAACAGGATTCTCAAGATGCACAGGATACAAGACAACTGATGAAAACACCCTCAAGCCACACCAATCAAAATAGAACCGAAATCTTCCTCTCGATAGTCATCCCCTCGTACAACTCAAAGAAATGGATCAGCCATTGTTTGGATTCTTTGCGATCTCAAGTCAAGCGAAACGATGTCGAGGTGATTGTGGTCGATAGTTCGGATGAAGATATTACAAATTATCTCCGCGAACGGTTTCCGTTTGTGGAAACCATCCACCTGAATCAAAGAACGTATCCCGGGACAGCCCGCACCATTGGCATCAGACACTCCCAGGGCCAGGTCATCGCGTTTATCGACACGGATTGCCGCGCCGGCGACGGTTGGGTGGACAGAATCATCGCGGAACATCAAAACGGCAAACACGTTGTGGGCGGACCCGTGGCCAACGATACGCCCGGTCACCCGGTGGGCACGGCCGAGTATCTGCTCGAGTTTAGCGAAATGACCCCTGCCATGCCTGAAGGAAAAGTGCGTTTTATCCCCACGTGTAATATCTCGTTCCGAAAAAGCGTGTTCGAGAAAATCGGCAAACTGGAAGACACCATAAAAGGCAGCGACGCGCTGTTTTGCAGGAACATAAATCTGTTAGGCGAGGCGATCTATTTCGACCGCAGGATTACGGTCTGGCACTCGAACCGCACGGCTTTTAAGAAATACATGAAAAACCAATACCAGATTGGCTTCGGCGGGGCGCAGGTGCGAAAGCAGCGGGAACAGGTGGGCGCGATCCTGGTGAGAATGCCGATGCTCATTCCGTTGATCCCGTTCGCGCGCACGCTGCTTATCGGCAAACGGTTTTTAAAGCACGACATCAAACTGTTTTTGCAGTTTGTGCTTTTGTATCCGTTCATTTTTTTAGGGATGGCGGCGTATACTAAGGGGTTTTGGGACGGGCGGAAATCGTAATTCGTGAAGCCTGACGGTGACCTTTTTGAAAAAGGTTACCGTCTCCTAGTCAACGTTC
>JBHHWX010000014.1:0-27924 GCA_046756745.1 bacterium
AACGCGCCTTTTCAGAGACGAGCGCGGTCTGTTCCGACTTGACAATTGTTCCATCCTGGTAACGCCGGAGAAGCACAATCTGTGCTGGCGTCGTCAGGCCGGCAAGCGTTTTGTTGCCGCTTATGTACGGCGCGAGCAATATCTCATCCGAACTGATATCGGACTCAATGCGAAGCCAAAGCGCCTCAGATACAGCCGCCGGTTGATTCCCGATAAGCGCCGGCGCCAATTCAGCATTCATTCTTTTCCTCGTGTCGAGGTTTCGATACGGAAACAAAACAGCGACAAAAACTAGGGGCAATTCACCCGTTTGCTGAAAATCGACGACCGGAGCGCTTGTTTTAAAACCGTACTTCGGCGATACCCAACCCTGAATCGGCGACTCGGACCCTTCTACGATTCTGGGCACAAATCCGGCCTGGGACAGCGACTTTATCAGCACATGCGGGCCGTCGGGGTAGGACACGAGCACATCGTCGTCGTCGATAATCTTAACCGTGACCTCGGTAGGCATGTGGAACAGTTGATTTACCGGAACCTTTCCCATTCCTTTCACCACATCCCACAAAATCCAATAATCCGGTTTCACAAACAAGATGCGGCGAACATGTTCGATGTTGTTTAAAACCGCCTCCTTTTGATTGCCATAGCCGTCCTGATAAATCCCTTCGAAATAATCAAAGTGTTCTTGACTGAGCCAGATATTGGGCTGTTTTTGGGGAGGATCGCTGGCCCACTGTTGCGGGTAAGGCTGTCGAAGCTGACTACGGCGATCCACAACGATGGTATTGTGCGCAAATGAGCTTTCAAAATATCTGTGCCAACGGTTATAATTATAGGTGTAGGTTCCGCTTTCAATCACAAATGGTTTTCCGAAAGCATGCATTTCGAAACTGAGTTTATCCTCATGGCCATGAGCAGAGCCGAATAAACCGCCGTCGACAAGAAGATAACGAGCGTCAGCGCCCCAGTCACTGCGCATCACGTACAACCCGGTATAAGGAAAGGCGAACGATTTTTGTTGCGGCGGTGTGCCGTTTTGACGTTCGCTGACAAAGTAGTCAAAATCGGCGCGGGCAAATGCAGCAGCCGGTTTTTCGAATAATATCCGCAGATCTTTGGCATGGAACCCGTCGTTCACCTGCGGCATCACGCCATCGGGACGCGCGACATAAAGTAAGAATTCATACATTTTTTCCAGTTGCTCGTAAAAATAGTCCGAAAGCTCCACCTGGTTTTCTTGGGCAAAATCGGCTATCTGCTGCAGAATACGGATAACGAAGCGGTGATAAAAAGTCGAGCCTTCATTGTAGCCCCCATCCGGATAAATTTCTGTGTGCAGGATACGGTTGAGACGGTGATTCGCGATTTCCAACCATCGTTGCGACATTTTAAATTCCGGGAAAGCGCCGGCCACAGCCAATAAACCGAATGTCTCCTGCAGCAAATGATTTCGTCCCGGTGAACGGAAATGCAAAAGAAATTGTGCGTGCTCATGCAGCGATGCCAACATGCGCCACTTAAACGGCTCACTGATCGCCTCAGAGGTGTAAAAAATGTCGAAAGCGTCAAGCCAGCAAGAAGTCAACCGAAGACTGGTTTCGATCAGCCGCCAGGGAGGAGTCGATTCGTTCTTCCAGGACAGGACTGGGTTATCCTCCAGCCAATCCAACGCAATATCCTCAAAAGTGAGGGCATATTTCGCGTCTCGAGTCAGAAAAAAGGCCGCCGCCAGATCCCACAGCCATTCGTGCCGGTTCAGCGCGAAAATCCACACACGATCATCGGTGGGATTCGTTTTCCAATCGATATTATCAGGCAGCTTTCGGGAAACGCCGACAAAGGCGACCTTTCTCTGAATGATAGAATCGGCATTTGCGATGATGTGGGCGCTGTCGTGCTCGGCAATTCTTTTCCGCAGGTTTTGAAATCGAAGCGCCGTTTTGCGGGAAAAGAACGTTCCGAGAAGTTCTCGCGCCGATACCGGGTTCCCGAAAGAATCATCAGAGGCTTTCAATAATCGTTCGATCTGCGAGCGGTCAAATAGCTCGATTAAATCAACCGGCGCCGCGGAGACAGCTTGTAGTTTAACCTGTTCGGGCTGTAGAAAAAAAAGGATGTTGATACCGAACGCGACGCCTAAGGCAGAGAGCAACAGAACTCTTTTACAAATTTTGGACACAAATTGAACACGATGAGTCCATTTCCTCTGAATAAAAAACATCATTAAGAAAGCAGCCACCGCAAAAAGCCCGTTACCAATCAGGCTTTCGATTTCTTTAAATCCGGGCAAGAGGTTTTTGTTGACATAATAAGCGAGCGGAAAAATCAAAAGGCCGGTAACAAGGCCGGCGAGGATCAAGCCCTCGAGGTCTTTATAAAAACTCCAGACGACAAAGAAAAGAACGCCCAACAGGATAGCCGAAAGCAACATAAAATTGACGCCGCTTTGCATGAGATTGATTACCGTAATATGGACTTCCTCCGGGGTGTAGTTTTCGAGCAGATAAAGCAAGAGGACACGGCCAATTCCGCAGATAACGCCTAAAATAATGGCGATCTGCAGACTCAGTTTAAGTCTCTTTACTGTGGAAAGGACCATTTAGAAAATGGATTTTTTCACTTTTTCTTACCGGCGCCGTAGCCAAGCGATTCGAGCTTCTCAATGGTTTCGGTATCAAAGGTGTGGGTGAAGGTTTTGATAGTTTGCCCTTTTTCTTCGTTTTCACGCATCCAATCCGTTACCTGACGATGAAGTTTCGCGCTGACGTCCGGGCGCTGCTCTGCAATGTTGTGTAACTCCCCCGGATCGCTCAACACGTCAAAAAGCTCGGCCTTCTTCTTCGTCGGCCACCAGATATATTTCCATTCTTTGGTGCGAACCGATTTCTTTTTATCCAGGGCGTCCGAGATCACGATGCGCTCACTAAAGACAGGGAGATCGAGATCTTTGCCATCCAAGATTGTCAGTAAGTTCGTGCCCTGCATCATCACCGGGATCGGCAGGGAAAGATAATTCAAGATCGTCGGCGCCACGTCGATTAAGCTCGCTTGTTGCTCGATCACCCGGTTTTTGAATCTCTCCTCTCCGGGAAAATGCATGATCAGGGGGACATGGATATGTTCGTCATACAATTCTTTGTGCAAAAAATCTCCGTGCTCGAGAAATTCTTCACCATGATCCGAGGTGAAGATAAGCAGCGTCTTTTCGGTCAAATGATATTTTCGCAGTCGATTCAGCAGGGTTGCCATCATTTTATCGTTCATAAAACGGATAAGCCCGTCATAGAGAGCGACCAGGTGTTCGACATCCCGGGGATCTTTTTTATCCACTTGTTCCCAGAACAAATCGTGCGATCCGGGAAAGGGCGCGCCGTCCGGGTAACTTTTCTTAAAGTACTCGTGCAGACCTTTTTCCGAATCGATGATTTTACCGTCATAATCGTTGGAAAACATCGTGTTGTAAGGCGCTGGCGGCAAGTACGGGGAATGGACTTTAAATGTGTGCAAAAACAGAAAAAACTTGGTGTCATAATTCGCATCGAGCCAGGAGAAAGCGTTTTCCCAAACTTGGTCTTCATTGTGATAGGTATCAAATCCGTCGCCAAAACCGATGGAGCTTTGCACATTGCCGCCGCCGGTGAATGCCGCGGTTTGAAAGCCGGCGTTCTTCAAAATCTCCGGCAGAGTGATGAGCCGGTGGTCGAGAGAATAGCCGCCTTGTATCCGGTTCCAATTGCGGATTTTGTGAACCGAGGGATAAAGAGATGTGAACAAGCTCATATGTGAGGGCGAGGTTTTCGGAGAATGGCTGAAAGCGTTTCTGAAAAAAACACCCTCGTTCGCCAAGCTGTCAATGGTCGGCGAAGTGTTTCTCTCGTTACCGTGCACGCCTAAATGCAAAGGATTGAGCGTATCGATAGAAATCAAAATGACGTTAATTTTGGGCGCATTTTGCAAATACTTGTCCGGCTCCAACAGCTTGCCGGTGCTGTCGTAGTAACGGTACGAAGCCGGCAGTAGGCTCAATCGAATCGTACGGCGATTCCAAACAAAAGCGGTCGTAATGAGGGCAATAGCGACTACGGCAACCGCCAGCCATCTCTTGTCGCTCTGCGTTCGGTTTGACCGGAACAACATCGCGAGAAAAAGGACGCCGGCGCTCGCAATAAATGCGCTGGCCAAAACCGTCGCGATGGAATACAGAATATGTTTTGTACTCACAAATGAAATACCCACGAGCAGCCCCGTGGTGAGCAAACCTTCATATTCCCATTGCGCGCCGATGTAGTTCATCGAGGCGAAAAACAGCATCCCCCAAACGGCCGTAAAGATGATTTTTAACATGAACATCTTCGTCTTCATTGCAATCCTAAATTATTCTCAAAGTGGCAACATTTAAGTATATTTTAGCCACGGATTCACACTGATAAAACACGGATTTTGTTAATACGAACAATAGAACCTATGCCTTTTCGCAGACGTTGCAACGAAAAGAGGGCTGATGCAATACTGCCCGCAAAATGATATAATCTTTTAAAAGTCAAAATAATTAAGGTCAAAATCATTTTTTAATCATTTTGACTTTAATTATTTTGACATTATTTATTGTTTTGAATTTGTGTATTTGTTCATATGCTAAACTCATTTTATCCGTGTCAATCAGTGTCAATCCGTGGCTGAATCAATCATGTCATCCACGTGCTATTTTTCTCGCACTTTTGTGAAAACTTTTTATTTAATATACCCCAAAGAACGCAGCCGGTCTTGAATTTCTTTAGTGTATTTCATTTTACCTTTGTTATCCGAGGTCACCGGCGAGAAACTGCTCTCCCATTGCGTCATGCGTTCATCCAGACGGGTAACAAACTCTGGTTTTTTTTCGGCGAGATTATTTAATTCTTTACGGTCGGTTCGCATATCGTACAGCTCCAATTTGCCGTTTGATGCCCAAATGTATTTCAAACTGTCGCTTCCGATGTTGGCAAAAATGGCTCGCAGATCGCGGTAGTAACGCTCCGGATATAACAAGGCTTGCGCTTTTTTTTGCTCGAACAGCTCGGCGATGATCTCATGCGAGACCTGTTCAAACGGCTGGCCTTGCACCTCGTCTGGAATTTCGATGCCCAACTGAGACAGCAATTCCGGCATGATATCGATATTCTGGACGGTTTTGTGGATCACGCCGGTTTGTGCCGACCCCGGGTATTTGACAATCAAAGGCACCCAAACCAGCTCGTTGTAGAGATCGGTGTTATGACCGAATGAATTGTGCTCGCCGTTGAGCTCGCCGTGATCGGAGGTAATAATGATAAAAGCATTGTCATAAAGTCCCCCCTCTTGCAACTTTTGGATAAGATTGCCAATATGATGATCCATAAAATAAATCCGTCTTGCCAGAAGCCTGTTGACCATTTCAAACTGCTCAGGCGTGACCTCCTGTTCAAAATGCACTACTTTCGATTGTTGGAATCCGGAAAAAACCCGTTCGTATTCCGCTTGGTCAAAGCCAAACAGCGAGTGGTACGGCTCCGGGATGTATTCCACCCCGTCGTGCGGCTCCATGTAGTTGATGAAGAGGAAAAACGGCTCTTTGGGTGTGCGCTGCTCCAGCCAATCAAAGGCGATGCCGTTGATTTCAGAGGACAGGCAAATCTCGTTAGTCCTCAGCACGTTAGCGCGGAATTTTTCCGGCATCGCGCTGAGAAGTTTTCCCCAGAATAAACTGTAAGCGATGGGACGGCCGTCAAAATAGTAGTCGAAACCTTGTGCAAGACCGAATTGCCGCGACAATCCTGCTACATTCGCCGCGACGCAGGCCGTTTGGAACCCTCGTTCCGAGAGCATTTCCGCAATCGTCACATTTTCTTTGGCAAGCGGATTGGTAAATTTTCCACCGGGAACACCGCGATGAGCGGCATGTTTGGAAGGGAACATGCCAGTGAACATGGATGCGTGCGAAGGAATCGTCCACGGGGCAGATGAAACCGCTTGACTAAAAACCAACGCATCTTCGGACAGGGCATCGATATTCGGCGTCAAGACCCGGTCGCCGCCATAAATGGAAATCTGATCCCGGCGAGCGGTGTCCATCACGATCCAAATGATGTTTTTTGCAGACGGTAAGGTGTTCGAAGAAACAACCGGCTCGTGGCTTAAAAAACTCGCTGCCGAGGGTCTGCCGGACCAGGCGAATACCACCAGCAGGCCTAGCGCAGCGACAAGATTCAAGGCCAGGGTAAGCGAGGCCGTCCTTTTACCTGCAAATGTGTTTAACCAGCGAGCGATTGTCATTCCGGCTATCCCGATCGCGCCGAAACTCAAAACCGCGACAAAAAGTTCTCCTGTGGCCATTTCCGGAGAGTGCCACAGAAAAAACCGGAAGTTTAACGCCACCAGACCGGAAAGAGGCAGCGCGGCAATGTTGAAAAATGAGGCGATCTGATTTGTGCCCGCTGCAGAGCTCAGCCCGATTCGGAAAACGACCAACGACAGCAGAAGAAAGAGGATATTAGCAATCAGACTCAGCGGGGCGAAAACACCGACGCCGGGCGTGAGCTTCTCATTGATGTAATAAAATCCATACAGAAAAAACAAGACGAGAACAAAGCTCGCCGGCAGAAAGTTAGCTTCATGTTTTTTGAAAGGTTGAAATTTGTCATAAACAGCTTTGCTGAGCATCCCGAGTAGGCTGCCTCCGAAAACTCCGGCCGTGACATACGCAGCGAGAAACAGAAGATACGTTCCCGGACTGATCTGCGCATAAATGGAGCCCAAAAACAGTTCGCTGCTGAAGAGAATCATGCCTCCGATTGCGCCGGTAACCGCCCCAAGAAAGATGTAAACGGCATAGCTTTTAGTCATCGAAAAAACTCCACTTTTTATCTTCTGCTTAGAGATAATCACTATTTAATATATCCCCACAAAAGCTCAAGCACCCGTCCCCAGGTGCGTTTAGCCATTCTAAAAAACAATCACTTATGACGCCCCGAGGACGGGGCGTCGAGCGCAAGCTTTTGTTCGTATTAAGTACTCCCTTGTTCAGAAGTGCAATGCTTTAGCATTGCAAAACTAAAGTTTTGCAATCCATCCGCTCACTTGATATATCCCAACGCACGCAGCCTTTCCTCGGCTTCTTTGGTTAACTCATGTTCTTTGTGCTCGCGTTTGTTGGTATTGACCCATTCGATAATTCGTCCGCGTAATTCACGTGCGATATCGGGATATTCAGCGACCAGGTTGTTTTGTTCAAACGGATCGCTGCGAACATCGTAGAGCTCCTCTGCAGCAATGATGTATCCGTCACCGGAGTCGTCGTCGCTGCGGGAGCAGTAGGTATGATAATCGTCCGGATTGTAAATGTATCTCCACTCCGGCGTCCGGATCGAAAAAATCGAGCCGGCCCTTTCGGCAAATGCCAGGCGTGAAACGCCGTTGGTTTCTTCGAAGATAAACGGCAGGGCGCTGCTGCCCTCGAATTCATCACGGAGCGGTACCTTCAGTAATTGCAGCATCGTTGGGATAATATCGATACTCTCAACTTGACTGTGTACCACTTTACCAGCCGGAATGACGCCCGGCAGTTTCATAATCAACGGAATCCGCAATACGCCCTCATACATAGAGCAGCTATGGAAAAAGTAAAAGTTATGTTCGTAAAGCTCTTCCCCGTGGTCTGCACTGAAAACGATAAGCGTATTGTCCGTCAAACCCATCTCATCCAGGCGTTTGAGGAGACGGTCGATAGAAGTATCGGTCGCCCGGATTTCAGCGTCGTAAAGCGAATTGATGTAGGACAGATCCCGGTCGCCCAACTCCACTTTGTGCACATAAATCGAATCCAGCACAGGCCTGCTGCCGTCAAACGGCCCGGTGTACGTAGAGTCGAACAGTTCGATGTAGCGCTGTGGCGGCGTGTAGGGATCGTGCGGATTTTTGTAATGCACCCACATAAAGAATTTATCCTGCTTTGGCTCGATTCCCTTTAACCAGTCCAATGCGTCACGGGTGACCGTTTTGTCCAAATCACCGACTTCACCGCCTTTTTTCACGTCAAAGCCGCGATTCGGGGCATAATAAAAGTTCGCAAGAAAGGCGCCAGTTTTATAACCTGCGTTCTTCAGAATCTCGGCTAACGTAATAAATTGACCATCCAGCGGCCATTGATTTTTCAGCACGCCATGCGTTTTCGGATACAAGGAGGTCATGATTGAGGTGAGCGACGGCCAGGTGAGGCCTCGTTGCGCATACACATGCTCGAAGCGTGTGCCCTGCTCAGCTAACTTATCGATGCTCGGACTCGTGTTCGCGCTGTGCCCATAACTCCCCAGACGATCGGCGCGCAAGGTATCGATGGTGATAAACAACAGGTTCGGGCCTGCCGGTTTCTGCGCAGAGACGCGATAGTAAGCGACAGTATGGAACGCCAGAAAGAAAAGAGCCACGGCGGCAAAAACAAATTTATTATACATCTTGCGCAGCAAAACGGATGGAGAGTCCCCCTGCCGGAAAAGAGTCGCGATGAATATCTTGTAAAAACCGACCGCTGCTCCCAAACAACCGAGACTCAAAACCAGATTAGCGGTAATGCCTTTGAGCGACAAAATAGGAGGATACCAAACCGTCTTATTCAGCTTGTAGCCCGCAATAAGCCATAACGCGCCGGCTAAAATCGCAGCAAGACGCGCGGACTTCAAATTTCGAATGTGAAAAATCCGTGCGACAAAAGAAAGCACCGGAAAAATCACCAAAAAAACGACGAACGCACCCGCGCTTGCCTGGAGAATGGATGTGGAGACAATTTCTAAAACAAAGAACGTGAGTCCTTTTTGAATGAAATGCCCTGAAAACCAGCTTTGATAAAACGCCAGCCCGGCGCCGGCAATCGCGCCGAAAATCAGCCCGAAATAGAGGCTGTGTTTCATTTCTTCTGCGTAGTTGGGTTGAGTAGCCTGCTGCATTGAATTCAATCCTTAATTTCTTTCAAGAAAACAGCCCTTCGTATCGCAAACGTCTCGTTTGCAAAAACGGCCCTTCGTATCGCAAACGTCTCGTTTGCAAAAACGGCCCTTCGTATCAAAATCTTGTTCCCAAACTCCGTTTGGGAACACAATAAGATCAGAAACTTTGTTTCGCCTCTGCATAACGACTTCTCGAAACTGAGCTTCTGAGTCCCTGCACGTTCCAAAACTGGAGTTTTGGAACGAGGAGGTAAAAGCACAATGTTAAATCCTCTTAGCGAAGGCGTCCCCTCCGAGCGAAGCAGGGATTCTCCCTCGGTCAGGAGGCTTTCGGGTAGAGAGGGACGTCTTCGCTCGCGCACCTATTTAATATATCCCAGAGACTCCAGCTCCTTAATGGTCTTTTTATCGATTTCCATTTTCTTTGTTATCTGCTCAGGCGCCAGAGCAAACCGGAAATCGTCACACTGTGCAGCCCAGTCATCGACGCGCTTTCTCATCGTCCGGGAGGTTTCGTTTTCAGCGCCGAAAATATTTTGGAGCTCGCCCGGGTCTTGGCTTAAGTTATATAATTGTTCCGTGCGATTTCGATAGAAGATCTGATTCCGCCTTTCTCCACCGACTGAAATATATTTGAAGCCGGACGTCCGCACGACTTTCGTTTCGATGTCTACCGGGCGGTCTTCACCGGCAAAAAGCACGAGATCGTCAAAATCCGGGCTCGCGCTCATCAGCGGCAGCAAAGAAACGCCTTGAAACCGGCTGGAATCGATCTCGATCTCCGCTAAATCCAGAATCGTAGGCAGAATATCGATGGAACGCGTTAAGTTGGTGACTTTACTTTTCTGCTCCACCTTAGCCGGATAACGCATGATCAGCGGGACTTTGATAACTTCGTCAAAATACTGGTTGTGCTTTAACTGATCGTGCTGAAAAAATTCTTCTCCGTGATCCGAGGTGAGAACGACGATGGTGTTGTCGAGCACACCCATCTTTTTCAGCGCCTTCTCGAAACGGCCGAATTCGAAATCGGTGTATTCGATCCCGCAATCGTACAACGATGTGATGAATTTAACGTCCTCGTCCGTGAGTAAATCCTCCGGAGTGTGCGTCCCGCGGCGGATACGTTTGTTGATCTGTCCTAAAAAATCCGTTGCACAGACGCCCTCCGCATTGCAGCCGGTAAAATCTCCTCGATAGTCTTTGTACTCGAATTGCCGGAATTCCTTTGGCGCGACGTACGGCAGTTTGGTGCCAAAATCGGAATGCACATCATAAGTGTGCAAAAAGGCAAAGAACGGCCGGGCATCCTCTCGCCGGCTCAACCAGGAGAGCATGCCCTCAAAAATATTATCGGAGTGCATATCCGGCAAACCGCGACTGTGTAAGAAATTTTCCAAAAAATTGAGCAGGCGCTTCACCAGATAGAGCTTTTCATAGGCGAAAAAGCGATCGGGATGATGCTCATAAAAATCAAATCCCTGGTCAAAGCCATGATCCGCGCCAATATTGAGCTTGCGGTTGCCGTCGACAAAAGCGCCGGTTTCGTAACCGTTTTCTTTGAGCGCCTCAGCTAAGGTCGTAAACCGGTCATCGAGGATGCTTGAAAACGAATCGACAACTTTATGAACCGAAGGATAGAGAGAAGTCAACAGGGACATGTGCGACGGCAGCGTGCTTCTGGACACTGAGAAATGCTCTAAAAATAAGGCGCCCTCTTCAGCGAAACGATCCATGTTCGGCGTGGTTAGTTTGGAGTAGCCGTAGCAGGACATGTGTTGCGCCGCAAGTGTATCAAACGAGATCAGAATGATGTTGGGCCGGCCCTTTTCCGGCGCGGCAGCCCGGGTCGAAGGAACGCGCAGCACTTTGATGGCGCTCAAAAGAAACAACACCAACAAAAACGCGCCGACGATCCGAGACTGAAACAGACGGGGAACCTTCCCCAGCACAGCGCCAGCAGCACCCTTCGAGAAAAGACGAAACAGCAGCGGTACGGAAAGATACGCCCCGATCAGGATCCCCAAAACGATGGCGCTATTCTTAATCAAGTTTAAGGAAAAATAGAAAAAGTTAATCTTTTCGACGATCATCAGGACGGCAAACGACAGGCCAAACAGCAGTGCAGCAAAATAAGCGCGATAATCGGCGCCGGTGACAGCTTGTTTCACCAAAAACAACCTGGGAGAAAGGAAGGCAGCCACGAACGCCAACGCCAAGCCGATCAAGCTGTAGACGCCGATAGCAAATACAAAAAAAGCCACAGTGTCAACAAATCCGTTGAACAGATGTGCCGCCAGGCCGTGAACGCGTAAAGCGTCGAAAACGCCGCCGAGCAATCCTAAAAGGGCGACAAATATGGGAAGCGCGTATTTGAAGCGTGTTTGAAAGTCATTCGTTGCGTGCATATGTACCTCGAAATCAATCCGTTTTTGTTAAGAGAAGTAAACTGATGCTGTTATTTTGCATTCTGATCTTTTTATAGAAATCGGCGCCTTTTCGATTTTCTGTCCAGGGTTTGGTCTGTAACTCCAGATCGTCGCGGCCGGAAAGTTGGCGGTGCTGCCGATCTGACAATTTTTTCGGTTTGCCCATTGCTCTCCAGACCGAATAAGCATTGGAATGAGTTTCATCGATGGTGTACCAGCTCACCTGATATTTTTTGAACGGCAGATGCTTCACCGTGAGCTCAACATCGACCGAGTCCGTGGCTGCATTCGCCCGGTTCTGCTCGTCTAAATAGTAAACCAGGATCGTCACACGATTTTCATCAATCGAGGCCATGCCGTTGACAGGATTGCTGAATTTCGACCCGGTTTTCAAGGCAAGACGTTCGCCTTTGAAATAGCCCAACGCCTCAAAGGCGTTAAAGATAGGCCGTTTATACACAGCGCTTCGGCCTTGATGTTTTAAGCGCACCGCCAGCCCTTTGTCCGTTTTAAACTGCCGAATCGCGGACTCGCTGCACCAGTACACGATCTCATCAGGTTGGTAGGAACGCCCTTCCTTGTCGGATAGAGCATAGACGCCATCGACTAATTTTATCAGCCAGGCGGCTGCGAAACGCGTATTGTGCAGCGGATGGCTGTCGCCTTTCGGTGCGGTCTCTGTCAGCAGAAAGGGCGTTTGCCGCATCCTGTTGCGCACTTTGTCATGGTCGTGCGCAAAGGGCCGGTCGATTTTCCATTTGATGGAGCGCAGCACCCCTTTCGATTTTCGATTATTCCAGTCGTCATGCAGCCGGCCGTAGGCATGCGTCGAGACAAAATCCAAAGTCACCGGGACCGAACCGTTGGTAAATTTCTTCCCCAGAAGTACATGCTCCAGCATTCCGTCAATCTCCCCTCCGGCGCTTGCCGGGCCGCCGACGCGAATGCCGGGGTGCGCTGCTTTTGCCGCTGTAACTGAGAAGTCATATAATTTGTAGTACTCTTCCATGTCGCCGAACGGTTTGTGGGCCGGGTCTTCGATCCAAAACAAGTAGCCGAGATCCGGCTCGTTCCAAACCTCAAAATACCAGCCCGCCACCTCATCCTTACCGTATCGCTCGCGCAAGTGCTTGACCGTCTCGTAAACCAAAGAGCTCCACTTCCGGTAGTCTTTGGGCGGCGAGATATTGGCTCGGCCCCATTTCTGCTGACGGTCCGGAATCGAGGCGAGCGCGTCGGGCATAAAACCGAATTCAATAATCGGCTTAAAGCCGTTTTGAACGATCGCATCGAAAACTTTATCCGCGGTCTGCCAACTGTAAGAAACCCGACCGCTGGCGTCTACTCGATAAATATCGCACCCTTCTCCCCAGGGCGGCCGGCCGTTGCTGTACAAGTTGTGGCCGCGAATGAATCGAAACGCTTGCTCGGAAAAACTCCCGGCGCCAACGCGTTGATTGCTTTCCTTCATTAATTGCAACAGTTGTCTGCCACCGCCGGACAACACGCTGCTTTTGAACGACTCGAATCCCACGTTGCCCCAAAAGCGCCGAATTTTTCCCAGCCGCTGCGATGCGTCAAACACCAGACTCCAATCCTTCCTGAGCGCCACTTCTGTCACGGTCTGCTCTCTGGGTTCTTTTTTGCCCTTTATCTTGGCAAAAAAATCATACTTGAGCTGAACAAGAGTTTTCGAGGCCGAGTAGAGCACGTCGTTGCTTTTGATGAATCGTTTAAGATGGTAGGCGCTATTCGGGATCAAAGTGTAAGCGGCCCCAGCCAGCACACAAAAAACCACAAAGACAATCAGAAGTCGTTTAATCATTCATCCTCACTAAGAAAATCAAACTTAATCGCATCGGCGAGCACAAACCCGTCCGCTTCGTTGGAAATCGTGACCGAGGTCGAAGTCCCGTGCGGCAGCTCGAAAACCCCCAAGCTGTTCCAGCGCCCTTTCCGGCGCGATTGGTCCACCAATGTCTTGGTTTTGTGACCGTTGACATCGATAGTCAGCGGGACATTTGTCGCCGCCTTCCCCGGATACTCTCCGTGCCATTCAAAAATTTCGTACTGTCCGGCAATCGCTAATTTGGGTCGAAACGTCGCCACGGCGCCGCCACTGCAGCCAGCGGCTACGGCATGTGGGTACCAGGCTTTGCGTTCGCGGGAAATGCTGCGGTACTGGTTGCGGCCATCAACGGTTTGCTGCCATTTCCCCTTCAACTGAGCGGCGACCATCATAGGCGTGGTTCCGTAGGGTAAATTATCGATGATAATATCCGCGACCACGCTACGCTGCTCGCGAAGCAAAATGATGCCGTCGCCTCTCGCCAGGTCAAGTTTACGTTTCTTATCTGAATATCCATCTAATTTCAGAGACTCAAATAATTCCCCGTTATTATGCGCCGGGTCTTGATTCCCTCTGAAACGAAAATAGGGACCTTGATACCCTTCCAACGACGCAAGGTCGTTGTTGCGTACGGTGATTGGGCTGCTGGTCGGGTTCAGGATGGCGACGCCGTTATCGAAAAATCGCGCATAGCCGCCGCTGCCCATTTTCTGCGGCCCGGAAGTTGGATAACCCAGACCCGTGTCATATTCATCGTAGTAATGATAATAATGATGCTCTCCCGCTTCAATCGGCTGGTATTGAAAATAACCGTCACCCATGAGAGTGGCGCACAGCATAAAACGCATAAACGGAAGGTAATTTTTGCTATCGTTCGTACGTCGTGGGTCCGCCACCCAGGGGCGTGCAGCCATAATAAAAACATGTGGTTTTCGCGCCCTTCGCATGAATTTTTTATACTCTCTCAAAAAGCGTTTCCAAGAAAAAAATCCGGCATAGTGGCACAAATTGATACCATTCGAATCTTCGATTCCCCAATTATGGAAATCGCCGGAGTTGACCCAGAGCAGTTTATTCTCTCCGATGTTGGCGCGAACCTGCTTCACAAATTTAACCAGTCCCTCCCGCCAGGTTTGAATAACCCATGCTTTTCCCTTGCCCGGCTCCTGATAATCGTTCTTGCCGTTTTTATCCAAATCAATGTCCGACACGCGATGCGGTTTGCCCCAGGCCCAATCGGTGCCGATACCGTCAAATACATTTAAGTCAACACGGCGCTTCAAGAAAGCCGGCATCGCTTCGTTATAACGCTTGCCGTCAACTTTCGTGCAAAAATTGGTCACATCGATGAGCTGATTGCCGTGTTCAGGCGCGAGTATCTTGCCCTTTGAGTCGCGCGTAAACCAGGCTTCCGGAAAAGGCTTGAGACCGAAATTCTTGATCCATTGGGTCCAAACGTGCGTGGAAAGGATGATACAGTCCGGATTGATCGCTTTGATGGCCTTGACCTCGTCGGGGTTGGTGCGCGGGAAAATGACCAGATCATACCGTGCGTAATACTCAGGAACAGCTTTACCAAAATGCTGAACAGCCGTCCTGGGATAGGGCGGGTTAAATTGCGGATAGGCCGGCGAGATGAAAACAAAGACAACCAACATCCATAGACTGCCCCCTAGAAACGCAGTCGGAAAATGTGTTCCCCTTCGCGACGGCGTCCTCGCCGAGCAGACTCTAAGCTGAGAAACTCTCGGCGAGACGCCTTCGGGAAGGGATTTAGGCTTTTCCGACCGCGCTTCTATTGCTCCGAATCTTGAAACAGCGTCTCTACGCAATCTAATTTTTCCCACTCACTTGCACGCCAGTCGGCGGTTTCGGGGCCTTGCGATCGTGGTCTTCTCCTTTAGTCAGAAACTCAAACTTTATGGCATCAGCCACGACGTAGCCGTTTGTATCATTTGTGATAACAATCGATGTGGATTTGCCGGCCGGTAAATCAACGATACCCAGGCTGTTCCATTGTCCCTGTTTCTGCGATTGGTCAACGGTCCAGGTTGTCTTCTTGCCATTCACATCAAGAGTGACCGGAACATTGGTGGCCATTTGTCCCGGCCGGAAGTACCCGTGCCATTCGAATATTTCGTATTTCCCGGCATATGCGAGCGTGGGCTGGAACCTGGCTGTCGCGCTGCCATCCCCCCCGCTCACCGCAGCATGCGGATACCAGCCGCGGTCGGCGCGATCGATGCTTCGGTAGTGGTTACCGCCGGTGGAGGTTTGCTCCCAGTTACCGCTCAACTTAACCGCATCCATCATGGGCGTCGTTCCGTAAGGCAGGTTATCTATGATGATATCGGCAACGACAGTACGGGGCTGGCGCAGCAGAACAATACCGTCGCCAGTGACAAGTTGTCCGTTTCCTTTTGGGTTGATAAATCCGTCAAGCATAATAGAGTCAAACTTCTGTCCGTTGTTATGAACCGGGTCTTGGTTGCCCTTGAAGCGAAAATAGGGCGGGTTGGCTCCCGCAAGTGCCGCGAGGTCGCTATCGCGGACGATCTGAGTGGCTCCGGTTGGATTCACGATCGCTGCGCCATTCTCGAAGAATCTCACGTAACATCCGTTCGCAAGTTCTTGAGCCTCTGAGGTGGCAAACCCGAGATCGGTATCGTACTCATCATGATAGAAGTAGTAGTGATTCTCGCCCGCCTCCAGGGGTTGAAATTGGAAATATCCATCACCCATAAGCGTGGCGCATAACATGAATCGCATAAACTGGAGATAGTTTCTGGTATCCGCCGGTTTGTGCGGATCATCTCTCCAGGGCCGGGCCGCCATAACAAACACGTGCGGTTCAAGCGCTGTTTGCATGAATGTCCGGTACTCTCTCATGAAGTATTTCCATGAAAAAAAACCGGACCAATGATCCAAGTTGGTGCCGTTGGTTTTGTCAAGACCCCACTCATGGAATCCGCCCGAGTTGACCCAAAGAATTTTGTCCGGCCCCATATTGGCGCGAACCCGGGAGATCATGTCTATGAGGCCTTCCTGCCATGTGGCTATCACCCACTCGCTGCCGTATTCAACAAAATCATTTTTCCCATTTCCGTCAAGGTCGATATCCGTGACTTTGTGAGGTTTGCCCCAGGCCCAATCGGTTCCGATACCGTCAAAAACGCTCAAATCGACATCGCCTTTCAGAAATTCCGGCATGGCCTGGTTGTAACGCTGACCGTTGACTAGCGGACAGTGATTACTGACGTTAATCAACGGGTCGTTGTGGTCCGGAGCAAGCGTCGCTCCCTGGGAATCCCGGGCATACCATGCTTGAGGAAACGGTTTGATCCCATGATTCTTATCCCATTGCGTCCAGGTGTGCGTCGAAAGCACAATGGCGTCAGGATTGATTTTTTTGATGGCTCGGACCTCCTCGATATCGGTGCGGGAAATAATGACTAGATCGTACCTGGCATAAAATTCCGGAACGCCCTGGCCAAAATGTTGAACCACGGTTCGCGGGTACGGATGGTTCACTTGTGAATAGGCGTCTTTGAAGAAGACGCAAAGCAAACCGAACAGTAAGATTTTTAAAGTATTCATAACGACCCTCTTTTCCCTATTTAGTGATTGACCAAAAACTCAGCTAACCCCTTGTCATTGCGAGGCGTTTTTTGCCGAAGCAATCTCCTTCCGTGCCTAAGACGGAGATTGCTTCGCTGAGAAGCGCTCGCAATGACAGCAAAAAACTATGTTTTCGGTCAATCACTACTTAAAACTTCCATTAATCCATCAATCCATTATTCCGCTTCATAGCGCGACCTCATATCATAAAGCACATCATGGCTCAGAACGCAAAGTTGCCCATCTGTGTCCGCCAGACTTGAAAAAAAGTTGTAACACGTTAGAATAGTGATGAGGTGGATGTCAAGAGTCTTAGATTTCACATTCTCGTCCCTGAATTTGAAATAGTCCAAACTAATTTAAAAAGGCTCATCTAAGAATGAGGAGCAGAAAATCAGTAGTATAGTAGTAAGTTCTTCTGAAAACGTCAAGTTAATTTTACTCAAAAACGTAATCGGTCAGTTACGGGTAGTGTAATGCAGGCATCTTGCCTACAAGATGCCTGCAGGCTGGAAGCCTGTGTTACATTCCCCCCCTAACTGACCGATTACTCAAAAACCCATCATCCTTACACGCTCAGAAAGATAGCCGAAAAGTAAAAATTGCTCAAGTAAGTGTCCTCGTCGATGTTCCAACGTTCGGCGAGGACGCCCTCCTGAGCAGAGATTCAACTCCGGCCAAACTCCTAAGATTCTGAGCCTTTGTTCTCCGAATTCGAAACTAAATAATTACCAATCGCCAGATACTCGAGATGCCCTTGCTGGAATGATCGCACCGCGTCATCCGGGGTGCATACGATAGGCTCCTCATGCATGTTAAAGCTGGTATTGACTATCGTCGGGATGCCCGTCAGTTTATGATATTCTTTGAGAATCTTATAGTAACTGGCATTGGTTTTTTTGTCGATCAATTGCGGACGCGCGGTTCCATCCACATGAACGGTGGCCGGCGACGTTTTTTTCATATAATCGGTACAGTCGAAAGTAATCGTCATGAACTTCGACGGATATTCCCCGCCCTCTAAATTCACATAACACTTATCAGCAAATTCCGCAAGAGTAACGGGCGCAAAAGGCATAAATTCGGTACGTCCAAGACGTTTGTTCAACCAATCATTGACAGTCGGATCGGTTGCAGCATATAAAATCGATCGATTTCCTAATGCCCTCGGCCCATATTCCATTTTCCCGTTGAATCGTGCTACGACCTTGTTGTCCGCTAACAGCTCCGCAACTTTCGCTTCGATATTCTCATAATATTTATAGTCGAGATTGCCGTTCTTCAGCGAAGCTTCGATTTCCTGGTTTGTAAACTCTGGGCCGAAATAAACGTGATCGATATTGGCGCCAAAGCTGCCATTCGCCGAAATATCGTATTGCAAAGCCGCACCGACCGATATCCCGCCATCCGTCATATTCGGAAAAATGTATACATTTTTAATTCCGGGTATTTCCTTCAGTCTCTGGTTAAGCTTAACGTTGCTGAAAGTTCCGCCGGCAAGCACCAAATTTTCAATCTTGTATTTCTGGTAAGCGTTTGTTGTCAGTTGCACAAAAGCCTCTTCCAGCCGTCTTTGAAAAACAGCAGCAACATCTTCACGTGCGTACTTTGTTTGCAATTGGCGCATCAAAGAATTCTTAAAAAACGGAATTTTCTTATGCCACATCTTGCCAATCATATAGGGACAATACAGCTTCAGGCCGTCGACCTCGAGCATGTGTTTCATCTCGTCGTAAGCCGGGGAGTCCGGGTTTCCGTAGGCAGCCAGGCCCAATATTTTACCTTCATGACGATTGGCCCGAAATCCAAACCAAGTGGTTAAATTCGCATAATAGTGGCCGATGGAATTCGGATACCAGCTACGTGAGACCACCTCGATGTCTTTTCCCTCACCGATCGAAACCATATTGCAGACAAAATCGCCCCAGTAATCTGCGGTGACAATCAATGCTTTCTGAAACCCGGACGTATGAAATGCCGACGCCGCATGACAGACATGATGTTCCACGCGGTGAAATTTTGCTTGCGGAAACATTTTTCGTAACCGACGCACATCAAGGAAGTGATTGACCAAGACCCTGGGGTAGGTTTGAGCAATAATGTAAAATGAAAAAATCAGATGTTTCAGAATATCCAGACCCGAGGTTTTTCCGCCCCGTCCGACCGGGAAAGCCGTAAAAGGATATTTGGTCAAATTTTTCGTGACATCTACAAACTTGTTAATTTCTGGGACCACAACATGCATGACGTCTTGAGGCGTTTTCCCGGACAGCCGCAGAACTTCTGCGATCGATTGATACGGAAAGCCCGCTTGTCCTTTTACGCGTGTCAGCCGTTCTTCATTAATCGCCGCCAAAATTCTACCGTTCTCGATAATCGCTGCTCCTGCATCGTGCTCTTGACTGAAAGACAAAATACACATTCTACTTGACTCCTCTAGTTTTCAGCTCCGTTAGTTTTCCATTGGAATATCCGTTCAAACTTTTTATCACATGGATAATATTTTTTGCATTTTGTTCCCAAGTGAAGGAATTGACCATGGCCGCTCTGCCCTGCTCTCCGAACCGCTTTCGCAGTGCGGGCTCTTCGATCAATTTGCCGGTCTTTTCTACAAATTCATCCAAGTTATGCGGGTTATAAAGAAAGCCATTCTCACCGTCAACGATAATTTCCGAAATTTGTCCGATGTCGCTCGCAATCACCGCTTTGCCGGCAGAGAGATATTCAAAAAGCTTAAGCGGTGAAAAATAAAAAAACTCCATAAAAGGATACGGCGCCAGAACGATATCCATTGCAGCGATATAAGCCGGCACATCCTCGTGCACCACGTAGCCGGTAAAAGCAACCCGGTCGCCGTAGTGGTGCTTGACAACAAAATCTTCCGCTTTCTGACGCAGCGGTCCATCGCCCACGAGTAAATAAAAGGCCTGTTTATACTTTTGTGTCTGTTCGATCAAATGCAGCAAATTATCGACTCCGTGCCAGTGATGAAACGAACCCACAAACCCTAAAACAACACGATCCTTTAAAGCATATTTTCTTTTCACTGTTCGAGACGAAATTTCCGGGCTAAATCTTTCTGTATTCACGCCGTTAGGTATTACAAAAATTTTATCGTCAGAAACTTTTCTTTCTACATAATATTTTTTCAAAGCATGCGAAACCGTGATAATTCCATCCGCCAGGCGGAAGTTGAGCCGTTCCGTCAAAAAGGGCAGAAACGGCAATTGCCAGACATCTTTGACCAGGTGTTTCCGTTCAAACGCGTGCGGTGAATTGACTTCGAGCACAACCGGTATTTTCTGGAGTTTGGCCGCTATCGGAGCCGTAAAATTCAATAAGTTGTAGCGGATCAGCAAAACGTCCGGTTTTTCAGCAGACAAGAGCTTCCATTCTCGAAAAAACAACGGACCGTTTTTGAGAAATTGGTTGAGCTGACCCACGTAGCGTTTGAGTCGTTTTTTCAACTGTTCCCGCACACGATGTTTCCACGTCAACTTGCCGTTTTGCTGCTGCGGCGCCACATTCAAGTTTACAGACTTAATTTCATGCCCACAGCGCTGCATCGCGTCCACAAACTGCCGTACGTGGACCGAGGCCCCCACAGAATCCTGAGTGCTATCGTAAAGATAGTTTAAGTAAAGAATCTTCATAACAGACTCCGTACCGCCGCCTGCGGTTCGGCAACCTCTTGAAAGGGGTCTTCTGACGGGGCGTGGAAAGTTATGTTAACGCAAAGCCTGTCCCCTTTCGAGAACGCTCGCTGGGTCACTCGTTTTGCCACAACTCTGGCCAATCCTTTCGCAGTCTTGATTTCTTCAAGGCTTTCAAAATCGGCGTCCACACCATCGATAACACAGTTGACGACGATATCCTTATCACGGGTTTTTAATATCAGGTCATCGGGTGTAACGCCATATTCGAATTTATCAACGACAACCGGGAAATGAAATAGTCGCAACTCCGGACCGTCGAAATCCTCTTCAAAAACAAGTTCGTCACAAATGAGTAATTCCTGAAACGTGAGGCTCATCTTCCGTGTGACCGTGAAAGGCCCGTATGCGCATACGATTGTCACCGCTTCCTTCGTATGATGAGTTATAGTTGCCGTTTTTCCTGCGGGAGACAAAACGTTACCATTTTTCTCCTTCGCTACCGGCGCCAGGAAATTCAATCTGACATTTTCGTCTCCATAAAATTTCCCGAAAGCGTCTTCGGTTGCCCCGCCTGGACATGAAAAAATCCAGCCCACCCCTTTGACCCAGAGATGGCACGGAGTCAACCCGGCCTCGGTGGAATAATGCGGCAATCCTTTGCCAATGGCAACATAGAAATTCTGGTTTTTGAGAAATGCAAAGTCGCCGGTGTCGCGGACTTGCATGCGTTCTTGCGTGACTCCGTTGTGTGTGCCTTGCGGCCCCGGTAACTCATGAGCCAACCCTAACCAGACCGCTAAAAAAGCATTGTAGACCGTCGTGTGGTGGTAGTCATACCAGCCGAATCGTTTCGCATCGTCCTGGCGGTTGAGCACTAACGGAAAATGATTATCGACTTTAAATTGGCTGAGATAATCGAAGATATTCTCAGCGATTTTCTTATAGCGCTGGTCGCCCGACATGTGTGCGGCTGCGAGCAACGCGTAGACCGCCGGACCGCAGCCGAATATTTGCTCCTGTCCACGGCCCCAGTAATTGAAGTCTCCGTCCGGATCGACGAAATCCACAAAAAAATCGACCCCGCGTAAGAAACGCCGGGCAAACCGTTCCTTGCCTGTCAAAAGAAAGAGTCGATGCAGAAGCGCCACACTATAAATGTGATACTGTATGGGACGGCTGACATTCAATTCATCGTCAATACAGCCATTCTTGTGCTGGTTATGATATGCCACGCGCTCGTTCCAGCGGTACAGACAATAATCTGAGAAAGCACCGAATAGCTGGTGGCGCTGCAAGTAGGCCAAAGAGCGCATAGCCGCCCAGTTAGTGAGTTTATTGCGATGGTTCGCCCGCCAGGTCATGAGGCTCTTTTCCCAGTTTTGACGCGTCTGCGTGTCGAGATGACTTTGTAAACGACAGTAACACTCGATGAGCGCATAGTTTTGAAAATCCCAGTGATACATCCAGCTTGAAAGTTCGTATTCATCCGGCGATGTCTGTCGATGAAACTCAAATGCTTTTGAAGCGTGCTGTAAAAAGTGAGGATCATGCGTGTCGCCGTAAAGCACAGCGCTGAGGAGGGCGTAATGTGAAGCGGCATAGTGCTCCCCCGCTACAAAACCATCGATGGGATCCCAAATTCCCCCATAATCGTAAACTCTGAGCTGCGCCCCCAGCTTCTCCTCCTCGTGCAATTGCAGAGCAATTCCTTGTTGCCGGAATATACCTGCATTGGTCTGGGATTGCGTGACTTCAAGCTTGCCTAAAATCGGATGATCGAGAAGAAAGACCGAAGCCTCACCCCGAATGTCTGCATCGATCCACTTTTGTGTGACTTGCAAAGATGAAAGCCATGAGTGAATCTCACTCGCGGTTTCAAGATATTTTCGCATCAAGAATATTCTTTTTACTCAACGCCAATGATTCATTTATGTCTTGTCGTTTTCAATTTCCCGGCTGGACAGCGACACTTTTGACTTCATCATCCGAGCCTTGCGGGAATTTCTCCGCAGCGCCGTTGTTTACGTCACGTTGCGTCTGGTTTTCAGCGGTCGGCACCAGCTCCGGGAGCATTTTGCGATTGTCTCTAAGCAGTCCGATTTCCGCATCTTTTGCTTGTTTGGCCTCCTCTTTGAGAACATCACAGCGTGCAAAGTCAACCAAACATTTGTACAAGAGGTTCATATATCTTTTATAGAAGCGGGTGGGAAAGTTCAGAAAAACGAATTGAACGAAACGAAATTCAAAAAATGCCGGAACGGCCAACAAGATCGCAGCGCCTAAATAGTGTCGAAACGTGAGCTTCTCATGCGGGTCGAGATTGCGATAATTGGGTACGGCTAACCCCAGCGACTTTCGAATTCGAATAGCGGCAAAGGCCAGCTTTTTCTTCAAATTAACCGTCGGCATCATTCCCGATTTGACCACTCCGGGATGAGTCGGTTCAACAGTGAGGACGCCGTCTTCAGTCAACTGTTTGATGACGTGCGAGCCTCGTTCCGTGCGTGTGATGATGTAAGACCAGCCCTGCTTGTAATCCTCGCGCACCAGACCGTCGTCGCGCCATTCATCGCCGCAGACGATATCGCCGAACTCGGACATCGCGTCTGTGCACGTAGCGCAGCGTTCTCTCTCGAAAAGCGCGTGTGACCAGAAGAAATCCTGCACCGGGTGAATCATGTTATTGGTGCCGTCTTTTTTAATGACGTTAAATCCGCCTGGCCAGGTATCGTCGCGATAACGAATTTCCTTGATGTCGTCCAAATTCTTAACTCCGGCGCGCCGGGCCAAAAAAGTCGTATTGGTGAAGGAGGGATGAAACCCGCAGATAAGTCCGATTTGTAGAACAATTCTCTTGCGTATACGCGGCATTTTTTGCTGCGCCAAACGGATGCCATGAATGTGACACGGCAACGCAACCACCGCGAACCGTCCCTCTGTGCGCATAATCTCTTGCAAAATGACGCCCACCGGAACCGGCAGATATTTCGATTGTTGGGCCTCGAGAACTTCTTCGGGCGTACGCGCAATGTACACCTTCGGCTGCAAAGGGTGCTCCTCGTCCATCTTGGTCACGACTGCGCCATCGATTTCACCCTTCTCTAAAAGTGCGATCAGAACAGCCGACACGATACCGCCGGACGCGCCCTTTTGTCGTATTTTATCCCAATTGGTATAACCGCTCCATATTTCCCGGAAATACCCCAGCTCCTTGTCTCGAGGTATTTCCCCAAAAGTCTGTTGTTGCAAACCGTTCCAATCAAATTCTTCACCAGGACACGCGATGTGACACAGATCGCAATCGGTACAAAGGTTACGGTGAAAAATCGGCCACATCCCTCTTTTTTCATCATGAGCAATGGTTATGGCATCGACCGGACAGACTCCGACGCAGACTCCGCATTGATGGCAGTTGCCATTTTCTAATATGTGCTCGATATCCATGAACAAGTTCCTGAAAATTAGCTGTTGGCTTCTTGTCTTTTAGCTATTGGCTGTTGTTACTCTGAAGCGATAACGAATTTGTAACAATGTTTCAATTCTGAACATCTAGTGTATCTTGATGAATCAATATTTTGTCCTGCGACCATTCTTAAACAGTGAAATAATTCCTGAGAATTCTGTAATGGAATAATATCGCAATATAAAAACCAACGAAATGTTCACCGTCAAAGCAATTCCGAAGTTCATAAGTAATGAAAAATCAATTGTTAACAGCACTGCTACACCGGTGACCACATTTATGAGAGCCATCTTGGGCAGGAGTCTCCAAAACGGCGTGTTCACTATATATCGGCCAACATACCTCAAATGAAAGCCAAAGGTGAACATTTCCGCCATCAATGTTGCAAAAGCTGCACCAAGTAGACTGTATTTTGGAATTAAGACGAAATTCAATATCAGATTTAAAACCGCGCTGGCCGCGACTACTTTTGCGGTAAAAACCTGTTTCCCCACGGAGCGTGTCACGTGAGTCATGGTCGTCCCGATGAAATAAACAGCAGTTGACCAAGCCAAAAACTTCAAAGCGCCCGCTCCGTTGATAAATTGTTCTCCAAATATAACCACGATAATTTTTTCAGATAACAAGCTCAACACAATCGCAATCGATGTCCCGGTCCAAAACAACAATTTGAATGTCTTTGAAAACAAGTTTCGAAACGCTTCTTCATTGGACTTGTAATAGGCCGATAGCGCCGGATACACCGCACGCATGATTCCAAGCGGCAGCGCCATCATCGCGAGTTTGAGGCGAAGCGCAACAGTATACCATCCCACAACCTGATCGCCGCTCATAAAAGAAAGCATCGTCGAATCGACATTGCTGTACATGATCGAAAAGAAACGCAAGATGCCGAAGGTGGCGCCTTCCAGCATAAGGACTTTGAGCAGCGACTTTTCAAATATCAGAGCGACCGGCGCGAATTTTACTTTGGTAATAAAGTAGCAGTAGACCAGTTTCAGAAACCGTGAGAAGAGATAAACCCACGCAAGCATCACAAAACTCCCACCGGTCACCAAGACCACGACGCCTATCAACGTATTGGAAATGCTGAGGATGAGATTAGCAATCGCAGTATACTTCATCACCTGCATACCTTGAAACACCGTCGAAAAATATTCAGCCATCGATTCGACGATGAGCGCACCCCCTAGGATGTAGACGGCATAAAGAACGTCTTGCGGTTTGTTCGTCAACTGTGCAGCCGTAAAAATACACAGCGCCGTGAACCCCGAAAGCAAGAGTTTGACAATCAGGCCGTTTCCCATCAGACGTTCAACGTCGTCCGGTTTGCGGGCAATTTCCCGGATGAGCAGTTGGTGCATACCAAAATCTGCAAAAATGAGAAAAAGCATCCCAAAGGAGATAGCGAAGCCAAATTTGCCGTAATCGCTATCCCCGAGCAAACGGGCGGCAACAATGACGAGCACAAACCGTAGAATCCGGTCTATGACATCAGACGTAAGAATGAGAATTGAATTTGAGGTAACTCGGCTGGGTTTCATCAAAAAAATCCGCTATCGCACCATCTTATCATTAGGCCGGCACGTCTCAGACGTGAACGCCAACCTGCTGTGCGAGCTCTTGGTACCAGGTAAATATTTTCTGATAATGAACCTGCGGATCAAATTCACGTTCTGCTTTATCTCTGGCGGCCTTGCCATAACGAACGGCGAGTGTGGGATTTTCCCAAATATTTTTCATCTGTTCGGTTAACTCGGCAATATTCCCGGCTTGGTGCAACAATCCATTTTCATCGTGGTCGATCAGCTCCGAAATTCCACCCATGCGGGCGCCGATGACTGGCCGGCCATAAGCGAAGGATTCGTAAATCACCAAAGGCGAGTTGTCGTACCACTCGGACGGCACTAAAATAGCGCGGGCATTCCTGACCAGCTCTGCCAAATCCTGGCCGGATTTCAAACCGAGGAACTGAACCTGGTCTAACTCATGCTCGGATGCATACGTATGCAGCAGCTCGGACTGCGGTCCTGAACCGACAATATATAACGGCGCTGCAGGATAGGCTTTCGCCGCTTTTAACAAAGTCAGAATACCTTTCTCATCCGATAGCCGGCCGAAATAGAGCAAGTAATCGCCGGATTCATAGCGGGGTTCAAAACGATCCAAGCAGATCGTATAAAAAAGGTGCCGGATTTTGTTTTTACTTAACCCGCCTTCCCAAAGCTTGCGACCCATAAAATGACTCGGCACATGAAAGACATCGATGTTCTTTTCATAAATTTTCATCATACGATGAAACCCGCTTTCCAGAGCGATGAGAAAACTCGCGGAGATAGAGTCCTTATGGCAGCGTTCTTTAACCGGGTGCAGAAAATGTCCGCCCAGACACTTTTCGCAAATTTCACCGGTACGGGGATTGTAAAGTTTATAATTAGGGCAGACCAGCTTGTATTGGTGCACGGTTTGAATGACCGGGATGCCGGCCTTCTTTAAGCTGTGCAGGATCGAGGGCGAAAGTTGATGATCGATCATGTGCAGATGGGCGATATCCGGTTTTTCGAGGTCGAGGAGTTTTTCCAAACGGTTTTTTGCGTGAAAGGAATAAAACATTCGGCCAGCGATCTTTGGAAATGCCAATGCTCTTTGAATTGTGGAATCCAGCACAAACTCAATTTGATCAACAAAATGTTCGGAATACGGCGTCGACTCATTTTCCGGATGCTGCATGGAAAACGGGATAACCTGATGTCCCATCAGCTCCAAAATGTCTTTGAGCTCAAAGTAGTAACGCTCCGCCCCTCCCTTGATAAAAAAATACTTATCAACCATCAAGATTTTCATCGTCTTCCTCCATGAGCTTGCGGATAGAACGGCGCTTGGGTTTGATTGGGAACCGTGGGTATGGTTGTTATTTTCTGGGGTTGCTGCATCAGCCGTTTCTTGGCCTCCAGCTCATTCTTATAAATCCGGCGTAACGAGAAGATGACTCCGATGACGAGCCAAAATAAAAACTTGATTCGGTAATGTTGATATTCCGGTCCGAAATTAACCAGGAAAAGAAAAGCCCATATACTGCACAACGAGCCCAGAGCGACCGAAAACAAATAACGGTCTTTACATCGCAGCATGGCGTAGGCTTCTCGCATACTGACTCCGACCAGGGTTAAAAAAAACAGAAGTCCGGGGATTCCGGTTTCTGCGGCAAGCCGCAAATAGGTATTATGAACCGGATGCCAGAATCGAAAATGTTCGATAGAATGGAATTTATAATTCATGAGTCCAACTCCGACCATGAGATTGTCTCGAATAATATCGGCCGCAATGTCCACCATAATCAACCGGAATTTTCCTGTCGCCCCGGTTTCAAAACGCAGCATGATCGTATCCCAGAAACCCACGATAAGAGCTGTCACTGCGATCAAGACGACCATTATCGTTAAAACATAGCGCGCCCGCAAAAGACCTTTTATTGCCAGTAAGATAATGAATATGCCGGAACTCCCAATGAGCCCGGCCCAGGCAGAGCGGGAAAACGACAACAGCAATCCCATAACACCTAAGAAAGTGACCAGCGCATAGAGAAGCTTCTTCTTGCTCTTTACTTCAAGTATAAATAGACTGGACGCCATCGGGATTAGCAAAGCAAGCCAAGCGCCGAACTGATTGGGATACCCGATCGTACCGCGAACACGGGTCACACCTGCCAATCGAGTTTTTGCCTGCGCTCCCAAAAACTCCAATCCTAATGAACTCCCGGTGGTATACTGAACGATACCGAGAAAACCCTGGAACGATAAGCCAACCAGCAACCAAAGCATCAGCCAATTGAGCTCTTGTTTCGTTTTTACGCGGTTGACAATATACAGATAAACCAAATAAGACTTAAAAAGCATGTAGAGGCCAAATGCGAGCATGGTATATGAAATAGCGTTCAGCGCCGACAGAC